>NZ_DATAGQ010000177.1:0-22925 GCF_036263595.1 Geminicoccus sp.
GTGGGCCTACCGACTGGTCCGCATCCTCGCCGGGAACTAGACGGGGCATTCTCCGCGTTGATGGCCGCATGACCCTGTTCTTCACCAGCGACACCCATTTCAACGACCCGCGTGTCCTGCGCATTGACCGCCGGCCGTTCCCGTCGGTGGCGGCCCATGACGAAGCGCTGGTGCGCCTTTGGAACGAGACCGTGCAGCCCGAAGACGAGATCTGGCATCTCGGGGACTTCGCCCGCGGCGATCAAGCCAGGGTGGACCGGTTGTTGGCGGCCCTCCACGGCCGCAAGCACCTGATCATTGGGAACAATGACGGGCCTGCAACCCTGGCAGCCCAAGGCTGGTCCAGCATCCAGCACTACGCGGAGATGGTAATCGACGGGAAGCTGTTCGTGATCTGCCACTATCCGTTCCGCACCTGGAACCAGATGGGAAAGGGCTCGATCGACCTGCACGGCCACTCGCATGGCAAGCTGAAGCCGGCACCGCGCCAGTACGACCTAGGCGTCGATGCCTGGGAGTACCGGCCAGTCACGCTGGAGCATGTGCTGGCCAGGCGCCGGCGATGCTGAGGCTCTTCAGGCTTCCTGCGGAGCCGGGCGATTCTCCTCACCGCCCGGCTGCGGCTGCGGCCGCCTGCGGGTCACTAGACGGAAGAACAGCGGCACGAAGAAGATCGCGAGAAAGGTTGCCGCCAGCATGCCGCCGATGACGCCGGTGCCCACCGAGTGCCGGCTGGCCGAGCCGGCACCCGTGCTGATCGCCAGCGGCACCACGCCGAGAATGAACGCCAGCGAGGTCATCACGATCGGTCGGAAGCGCAGGCGGGCGGCTTCCATGGCCGCATCCATGACAGAGGCGCCGGCGCGGTACTTCTCGCTCGCGAACTCGACGATCAGGATCGCGTTCTTGGCGGACAGGCCGATCAGCGTCACCAGGCCTACCTGGAAGTAGACGTCGTTCTCGATGCCGCGCAGGAAGATCGCGAGGATCGCGCCGAACACGGCGAACGGGACGGCGGTGATGACGGCGATCGGCAGCGACCAGCGCTCGTACTGGGCGGCCAGGATGAGGAAAACCATCACCAGACCGAACAGAAAGCCCTGATTGCCCGTCCCGGCGGTCTGCAACTCCTGATAGGCGGAGCCGGTCCAGCCCACCGTGTAGTCGGCGGAAAGGGTCTGAGAGACGACGTCCTGGATGGCGGCGATGGCCTGGCCCGACGAATAGCCTGGGGCGGGACTGCCCTGGATGCGCGCGGCCGGGAAGACGTTGAACCGGTCCACCACGTCGGCCCCGATGATACGGGTGACCGACACCAGCACGTTGAGAGGTACCATCGTGTCGTTCGAGGAGCGCACGAAGACGTGGCGCAGGTCGTCGGGCGATTGCCGGAACTCGCCCTCGGAGGAGAGGCTCACGCGATAGGTCCGGCCGAACAGGGTGAAGTCGTTGACGTAAAGGCTGCCGAACGTGCTCTGCATCGTCTCGAAGATCGTCGAGATAGGCACCCCCAGCGCCTTGGCCTTCTCCTGGTCCACGCCGATCTGGTACTGCGGCACGCCTGTGCTGAACGTGGTGCTGACACCGGCAAGCTCGGGGCGCTGGTTGGCTGCCTGGATCACACGTTGGGCCGCCTGTGATAGGCTCTCCAGCGTGCCGCCGGAACGGTCCTGCAGGTAGAACTCGAAGCCGCCGGTCGTGCTGATGCCCTGGATGGGCGGCGGGTTGAACCCGATGACCACGCCGTCACGGAACCCGGCATTCAGCGCCATCATGGCAGGCGCCAGGGCACGCGCGTCCTGGCGCGGATCAGTTCGTTCCGACCAGTCCTTCAGCGATACGAACGAAACGCCTGCGTTCGTCTTCTGGGCACCCGACAGGAAGTCGAACCCCGCCAGGGTGACGACGTTCTCCACGGCGGGATTCTGCATCGCCCCTTCGGTCACCTTGGCAGTGATGTCGAGGGTGCGGTCGAGGGCAGCCGCTGGCGGAAGCTGGGTGACGAGGAACACGTAGCCCTGGTCTTCCTGGGGAACCAGGCCACCCGGCACCCGGGTGTACAGCCACCACGTGCTCCCCAGCATGGCCGCCACCAGGACAAGGGCGACCAGGGCATGGCGGAGGAAGAAGCGGACGCCGCCGGTATAGCCGCGGGTGACCGCGTCGAAACCGCGGTTGAACAGGCGGAATGGCAGCCATGGCTGCCGGTGGACCGGCTTGAGGAAGATCGCGCACAAGGCCGGCGTCAGGGTGAGCGCCACGATGCCGGAGATCACCACCGAGACGGCGATCGTCACCGCAAACTGGCGATAGAGCTCACCAGCGAGGCCGCCCAGGAACGAGACGGGGATGAACACCGCGCAGAGCACCAGCACGATGGCGATTACCGGGCCGCTCACCTCCTCCATCGCCTGGATGGCGGCGTCGCGTGGGCTCTTGCCTTCACTCGACATGATCCGCTCGACGTTCTCCAGCACCACGATGGCATCGTCGACCACGATGCCGATCGCGAGGATCAGGCCGAACAGGGTCAGCAGGTTGATGGAGAAACCAAGAAGGTACATGCCGGCAAAGGCGCCGATGATCGAGACCGGCACGGCCAGGATCGGGATGAGGGTCGCCCGCACGTTCTGCAGGAACAGGAACACCACGATCACAACCAGGACGATGGCCTCGACGAAGGTCGTGATCACCTCCTCCACCGACACTTCGATGAAGCGCGTCGTGTTGAACGGGACGTCGTAGGTGATCCCATCGGGAAAACGCTGGGCCAGCCGGTCCATGGTCGCACGGACGGCACTGGCCACCTCCAATGCATTGGCGCCCGGCTGGAGATATACGCCGATCGGCACGGCGGGCGCGCCGTTCAGGGTCGCGACGGTGCTGTAGTTCTGCGAGCCCAGCTGGACAGTCGCCACGTCCTTCAGGCGCAGGGCGGCACCGTTCTCGTCCGAGCGCAGGATGATGTTCTCGAATTCCCTGGGATCGGCCAGCCGTCCAGGAGTCGTGACGGAATAGGTGAAGGCCTGCTCGCCCCTCATGGGCTCCTCGCCGAAGCGTCCGGCGGCGAACTGAGCGTTCTGCTCGCGGATGGAGGCGGCGATGTCGCTGGGCGTGAGGTTGTACTGTGCGACCTTGTCCGGCCGGAGCCAGATCCGCATCGAGTAGTCCGACGCGCCGAACAGGGAGGCATCACCCACGCCGGGCGTGCGCCGGAGTTCGTCGATCACGTTGATGAGGGCATAGTTGGAGATGAAGATCGTGTCGTAGCGCCGGTCCGGCGACGACATGGTCAGCACCTGCAGGATCGAGCTCGACCGCTTGGCGACGGTCACGCCCTGCCGACGGACCTCCTCCGGCAGCACGGCATTGGCCCGCTGCACGCGGTTGTTGACGTTGATCGTGGCCTGATCGGGATCGGTGCCGATCTGGAAGAACACGGACAGGTTGAGCGTGCCCGACCCGGTCGAGGTCGAGCGCATATAGATCATGTCCTCGACACCGTTAATCTGCTGCTCCAAGGGTGCAGCGACGGTCTCGGCGATCGTCTCAGCATTGGCGCCGGGATAGGTCGCACTCACGACCACCTCGGTAGGCACGATCTCGGGATACTGGGCGATCGGCAGGGCGCGCATCGCGACGAGGCCGGCCAGCACGATGACGATCGACAGGACGGCGGCGAAGACCGGCCGGTCGATGAAGAACCTGGAGATCACGGGCCTGCTCCACCCATGGCGGGAGCCGCCAGCGGACCGGCATTGGCCTGCGTGTTCTCCTGCGCTGGTGCTGCTGGCACCGGACGGACGGGAGCCCCAGGTCGCACCCGAATCACGCCATCCACGACGACCTGCTCGCCGCCTTCGAGCCCTTCCTGCACGATCCAGCCGTCCGCCACTTCCTGGCCCAGGCGGATCGGCCGCGCCTGGGCGGTGCCGTTGCCGTCGATCACGAAGATGGACGGCCCCTGCGGGCCCTGGGAGACCGCGCGATTGGGGACGACAATGCCATCGGGAAGAGTGACGCCCCGGATGACGACCCGGACGAATTGGCCGGGCAACAGCGCGCCGTCCGGGTTCGGGAAGATCGCACGCGCTTCGATCGTACCGGTTTGCTGGTCGACCCGCTGGGCAGCCGTATCGATCCTGCCGGGAGCAGGATAGACGGTGCCGTTGCCGTAATGCAGCTCGACGGTGAGGTCCTTTTCGGAGATCGGCTCCGCCCGCCGCTCGTTGAGTTCGCGGAAAGCCTGGCCCTCCTCATCGGTGAACGAGAAGCTCACATAGGCCGGATCCAGCTGGTTGATCGTCGTCAGCAAGGTCTGCTGGGCCTGGACCAGCGTTCCCTCGGGCGGTGATTCCAGGGCGGTGACACCGGCAAGCGGTGCCGTCACCGTGGTATAGCCAAGGTTCAGGCGGGCACTGTCGATCTCGGCCTGCGCCAGCTGAACGGCGGCACGCGCCTGATCCCGTTGCGCGAGCGCTTCGTCCAGCTGGCGGGCAGTGGCGACCTGGGTACGCGACAGCTCCTCGATCCGTCGGTAGTTCCCCTCGGCCTGACGCAGCGTCGCCTGCGCCTGCAAGAGGTCTGCCTGTCCGCGGTCGAGGGCGACCTGATAGGTGGCGGGGTCAATCCGGAAGAGGACCTGTCCTTGCTTGACGGTGGCGCCTTCCTCGAACGCGCGCTCCAGCAGGATACCTCCGACCTGCGCCCGTACCTCGACGTGTCGGAAGGCAGCGACGCGTCCCGCATATTCGACGGGCAGCGGCACTTCTTCCGGCTCCACGACCACGACACCTACTTCGGGCGGCGGTGGTGCCGGTGCCGGCGGCGGGGCTGCCTCGGATCCCGCCAACCAGCTGCGGACCGGCTCCAGGAAGCTTGGCATCCAGCCCCCATGGAGGGACAGATAGCCACCCACTACCAGGGCCAGACAAATGACAACGGACAGCAGCGTAAGGCGTCTCGACACGTCGTCCAACCCCAGTTCGGGTCATGGCAAGGCAGGGAGCGAGGCCTCGGGAACATTCCAGGTCAGGTTCGGTGCCACCTGAGGTCAGGAAATGGTCGGCGCTCGCTCCCTCGTAGTCATGATCACGAGCCACGGACGGCATGAAGAAAGCAGGGTGAGGTCCCGTGCGCGAAGATCCCTGGGCGGGGGTAGCTCCAGCCGCCTCAGAACGCGACCTGGACGCGGAACTGGAAGATGTCGGCGCTGACGTCGTCGCCTTCGGCATCCGGGGCGTCCTCGGCCTCGGCCCGGACATAGTTCGCCATCAAACGGACATTCGTGTCAGGATACCAGTTGACGCCGAGGGTGAGGTCGCCCTGGCGCCCGCCTTCCACGTCCTCGTCGTTCAGGTCGATGCCGCTTAGTCGCGCAGCGAGCTCGAACACGCCGTAGCCGCCCTGAGTGACACGCTGCGTGTCCTCCAGCTCGAAGGCCTCGAACGTACCTGATTCGGTTCCGTAGGCCGGAAGCTCCGTGCTGTATGGCCGACCGACCTTGTTCACGACCCATGCCACCTGCAGGTACGCCCCCTGAAACAGCGGATCGCCTTGGCCACCGTCACGCTCGACGCTGGTCAGGATGTATTCTCCCTGCACCCGGACGGGTCCGCGTTGCCAGGCAGCTTCCAGCCCGAGCCGGCCCAGGTCCTGCGCGTCCTCGACTGTGCCAGTATCCACGAGCGATGCGCCGAACAGGTCGGACTCCGGAGAGGTGCCGAACGATAGCTCCTCACCGTCAAGATCGCGGTAGCTGGCGGACGCGCCGAGATGGAGAAGGTCAGTCTCAGTGCGAATCGGCGCGTAAGTCACCCTTCCAGTGGCACCGATGCCGCCGTCGCTGATGCTGTCGTTGATCTCGCCCCCGTAGATGCCGAATGCGGCTGTCCAGCGGTCGCCGGTCGTGGATACGGCGACGCCGATATCGCGGCCAGGAGAGAACGTGTTGGCGAGCGAGCGCTCCATGAAGGTGATGTCATTGTCGCTGATCAATTCCTCCAGGCTGAACGGCTCCTTGAAATTGCCGCCGGTGATGACGAATGGCTCCTTCTTCAAGCCGAGCGCCACGTCCTTGAGCGGAGAGTCGTCGTCAGCGAGATCGTACTGATAGACGGCGGTCAGCCAATCCTCGAACTTGCCTGTCAGCTCGATCCTCGCCTGGCTGAAGTCGATATTGCGATCGAAGATGTCATAGGCATCGTCGTCGCTGACATTGCCGTCGGCGATGTCGAGATAGAGGCGGCCGCCCAGGTTCAGCGATGCCTGGCCTTCCATGAAACGCAGGGTGGCGCCGTCCTCGTCGAAGGTAAGGCCGTCGGTCTTCTCCTGAGCGGCAGCCATCATGGTGGTGCTGCCAAACAGCAAGGTGCCGAGGAGAATTCGGTAGCAAGTGGCATGCTTGATCACGTTGTGGACCGTCCTTCGCTGTTGCACGACCTTGCCTGAAGAACGCGGCCAGCGTTCAACCTGCGACTTGGGCTGCCGGTGCCGTGGCACCTTCGCCCCGGTCCGAGATGACGCGGCAGAGCATCACTGCGGCCAATGGTGTAAAGCCGATGAACAGCAGCGCTCCGGCGACGTTGAACGCGACATGGGCGTTGGCGATCTGCTGCCCGACCTCGCTACTCCACATCTGTGCGAATGCTGTGATCTGGTCGATGAACAGCGCGCCCAGGGCGACGGTCACGATGTTGAAGACCAGATGGAACACGCCGGCGCGCACGGCGGACCGAGATCGCCCGAGAGTTGCCAAGAGCGTATCGGCGCATGTGCCGATCTCTGCACCGAGCATGATAGCGATGCCTGCAGGCAGCCCGATGAGGCCCTCACCTGCCAACGTGATGACGATGCCCATCATAGCAGAGGAGGACTGGATGGCGACGGTCGCGGCCGCGCCGGCCAGGACGCCATAGAGCGGGTTCTCGAAGTTCTTCAGCCAGTCGATGATCTGCTGGTTGCCTTCCAGCGGTTCTGCCGCGGTGCCGATGGTGTGCAGGCCGAACAGCACCAGGCCAATGCCCAACGCGATGGTGCCATAGGTCTTCATGGTCTCAGACCGGCCAAGCGTGTGCAGGAGAAAGCCGGTCAGCATGAGCATCGGCGCGTACTCGTCGATGTCCAGCGCGAAGATCTGGCTGGAAATGGTCGTGCCGATGTTGCTGCCGAGGATGACCGGAATCGCATGGACGAAAGACAGGAGGCCCGCATCGACGAGCGTGATCAGAAGAATGATCGTGACCGAGGACGAATCGAGCGCAATCGTCGCGACGGTCCCGGACAAGAGGCCACGGAAACGATGGCCAGCAGCCTTGGCCAACCAGTCGCGCGCGCGGTCGCTCCCAACCTTCTTCAACGCGCCGGAGAGCCGGCTGACACCGTAAAGAAACAGCACCAACCCTGCGATGCTGCCCATCGCGAGCTCGAGCCAGTCGACTTCGGCTGGCGGAGTGCCTTCACCCTGCTGCGCCAGGCCCATTCCTGGGCTCAGCAGCATGACGATCAGGACAAGGATGAGGATTCTCGCGGAACGCCAGACGGTGGTCATCGCTGCAGCCCCATGGTTCGCCGACGGTCGACGATGAACTGTCTTGGCTGCAGAATGATGACGAGTATTATAATCCCGAGATGAAGCGAATCAACATAATGCAGACGATAATTGCATAAATTAGCTAGGTAGTTATTGCTTCAAGGAATTTCTTGCGGCTATCAGGCTTTCTTGAGTGACTCGGGCTTGTGTGCTGCCTCTTTCCCCGATTTGTCGCTCTTGACGATGTACTCGGGATTATCTTTCGACGCTGCCACCTTGTGTCCCTTGATCTGCGTTGGTGTCGTCTGCTTCTTCACGACCGTTCCGACGCTGTGCCCGCCGGATGAATCCCAGGCGACCTTGTCGCCCTTCTTTAGTTCCTTCGTCACTACAACCTCCGTGCCTGCGATGCCTCGGGAACGGCCTGACGGACTGCTCGTTCCGCAGGAGCAGACAGCAGGAGCGACAGAGATGGCGAGCGATCCGGACCGCGAGCAGACGTGGAAGGAGTTCAACGAGGCCGTCAACATGACGCCTGCCGCCCTGGACAAGTTCCTGGCGAGCGAGGAGAGCAAGTCGGTCGGCTGGACCCATGAGGGCGAGAGCGAAACGGTCGGCCACCAGTCGGGCCGGCGGATCGTCGAGATCAAGCGGAAGAGGCGCTCAGACCTCACCGACGACGACTTCGCCCACATGCGCAAAGTCATCGGTTATGTTCACCGCCACCTGGCCCAGGGAGGGCCGAAGGATGACATGGAGCATTCGCGCTGGCGCTACTCCCTCATGAACTGGGGCCACGATCCCAAGAAGGGCTGACATGAGCCCGTGCCGTGCCTTCCTGAGCAGAAACAAGGGATATTTGCGACGTCGGTCGGGTGAAATGATCCCCTTCCAGATCGTCTCCCGCGTGCAGCGCCACGAACGTGGCCGGTCCCGGCGAGACGAACAAAGCCTCGCAAGATCGGCGACAGCAACCAGAACACGCTGACCGGCACCGATGGCTAGGACTGGCTGCAGGCTTGGTCGATACCGACTTTTCGGTCGGCGGCGGCGGCAGGCGACAGCGACAACCTGCTGCACGGCGACACTAACGACGACACGATCTATGCCGGTCCCTGGAGAAAGGATACGAGGGCCGCAAAGAATGGCTCGGGTGCTTCCACGTGCGGCCAGTGTGCTGCTTCGGGGATCGGCACGACCTTGAGCTTCGGAAAGAGGCGACGGAACTCCGGCAAGCTCTCCTCGCGTACGTAGGAAGAAAGTGCGCCCCTTAGCGCCAAGGCTGGTCCTGGATATGGCCGAACTCCTGCGGGTTCCGACCAGCCCACCAACTCCGGCAACGAGTTCGCCAGCAGTTCCAGGTCGACCCGCCACCGGAAGCCGTGATGGTGATCGCTTTCCAGGTTCTGCAGGAGGAAGCCGCGCATCCCGACATCGTCGATCGAAGTCGCGAGCAGCGTATCGGCATCGCCCCGCCGCTGGATGGCCGCAAGATCGACGGCGCGCATCGCCTCGATATAGTCGGCGAACGAACGATGACTGTAGGCGACCGGTGCGATGTCCACGAGGATCAAGCGCGCCAGCAGTTCGGGCTGACGGAGCGCCAGGTTCATCGCAGCCTTGCCGCCCATGCTGTGGCCGAGCAGATCCACCGGCCCTGCGCCGAGGCGTCCGATCAATTCGATCACATCGTCCGCCATCGCCTCATAGGTCATCGGACGGCCCCAGGGGCTTTGCCCGTGGTTGCGCATGTCGGCCATGACGACGCGCCGCCCAGATCCGTTCAGCTTGCGTGCCGGTCCCAGCCAGTTGCGACCACTGCCGAGCAGTCCGTGGAGGATGACGAGTGGCCGACCCTCGCCGGGCAGGTCGTTGATCGCGAGTTCCATCTGCGCCTATGCCGTCCCTGGTTGAATGGCGGGGTGGTTGCGATGTCGGCGGAAGATAATGTGGTCGGGAAGGACCGTCTTGTCGCGGTCACCGAGTTCCTGATGTTTGTCGACCGGCTGAAGACCATCGAGCGCAAGGGCGTCGTGCCGGGGATGAACCGCAGGGAAACGGTGGCGGAGCATTGCTGGCACATGGCGCTGGCGGCGTTGCTTCTCCAGCGGGAGATCTCGTTCAAGGCCGATCTCGGCCGCACGCTGGCGCTGGTGGCCGTCCACGACCTGGTCGAGATCGAGGCTGGCGACACCTACGCCTATGATGTGTCTGGCGTGGCCGGCCAAGCCGAGCGCGAGGAGGCGGCCGCCGCCAAGCTGTTCGGCATGCTACCGCCGGACCTGGGTGCCGATCTCGATGCGATGTGGCGCGAGTTCGAAGCTGGTGTCACGCCGGAAGCCCGGCTGGCTAAGGCCTGCGACCGGCTGCAGGGTTTCATGCAGAATATCATCGCAAAGGGTGTGGTGTGGAAGGAGAACCGGATCGACCGGGCGCGGACGGCGCTCCGCACGGACTTCCCCCGCTCCGTCGATCCTGCCATCGCCGAAGTGATCGAAATCCTCTACGCGCAGGCCGACGAGCAGGAGATGTGGGGCTGAAGCTGCCGGCTCAGCGCGGCTTCTGCGGCATGCGGTAGCCTCCCTGCCGCTCCAGCATCCAGCCGGGATATTCCTTCGGCAACTGGCTGTTCGCATCCAGTGCTGCCAGATCGTCGGGCGATAGCTCGATGTCCACAGCCCCGATGTTCTCCTTGAGCTGCTCGACCCTCTTCGCGCCGACGATCACGCTCGTGACGACGGGTTGGTGAAGAAGCCAGGCCAGCGCCACCTGGGCCACGGTGCAATCCTTGGACGCGGCGATGGCTCGCATGGCGTCGATGACATTGTAGGCGCGCTCGCGGTCGACCGGCGGGAAGTCGAAGGTGGCGCGGCGGCCGTCGCCCGATGCCTCGTCATTGCAGTCGTACTTGCCACTGAGCAGTCCGCCCGCCAGCGGGCTCCAGACCATGAGGCCGACCTTCTCGGAGGCCAGCATCGGAACGATCTCGCGTTCGAGATCGCGGCCGGCGAGGGTGTAGTAAGCCTGCAGCGAGCGGATTGGGGCGAGGTTGCGCCGCTCGGCAATACCGAGCGCCTTCGCGATCTGCCAGGCTGCCCAGTTCGACACGCCGACATAGCGGACATGGCCGTGCCGGACGAGGATGTCGAGCGCTTCCAGGGTCTCCTCGATCGGCGTCGCATTGTCGAAGCCGTGGATCTGGTAGAGGTCGACATGGTCGAGCTGCAGGCGCTTCAGGCTGGCCTTGGCGGCGTCGAGGATATGGTAGCGGGTGGCGCCAAGATTGTTCGGACCTTCGCCCATGCGGCCAAAGCCCTTGGTCGCGACCACGACCTGCTGGCGGGGAATGCCGAGGTTGCGCAGCGCCTGGCCGGTGATTTCCTCGGATACGCCGTGCGCATAGACGTCGGCCGTGTCGATGAAGTTGATGCCGGCATCAAGGGCTGCCGTGACAAGCGCGTCCGCTTCCTGCTGGCGGAGGTTGCCAATCTGTCCCCAGATCCCTTCGCTACCACCGAACGTCATGGTGCCGAGGCAGAGTTCGGAAACGAACAGGCCGGTCTGTCCCAGCGGATTGTAGCGCATCATCGAACCTTCGGGCGTGGCATGGATAGGAGGGAGCTTGAGAGTGACGGGCTCATATTCAAGCGGCGGCTCGTGCGATCCTGTGTCAATTCGTGGAACGCACAGCTTCGACCTCGACAACGTCAGTCATCCGAGGAATGCTGAGTAGGGGGTCCGATCCACAGCACGACGGCGGCGCCGATGAGGCAGTGGGCATCCGCACAAGAATGATGGGAGGGGGTTCGACATGAAATTGTCGACGTGGAATTACCTGAATGCATTGCAGGCCAGCCGGCGCGGTGTCCTCAAGGGTGCCGCCGGCATGGGCGCGGCAGCCCTGGCTTCGTCGACCGCACTCGGAACCTTTGTGCCACGTGCCTCCGCCCAGGGCAGCATCCGCGCCGATCTCCTGAAGATCCCTGGCGTCGGTGCCGGCTCGCCGACGGATGCGGACTGGCAGCAGGTGGGCGAGCTTTGCCTGGGCGCCACCAAGGCGAACGTGCAGGAAGGCGAGTTCGCGGACGTCGAGCTGACCTTCATGGGACTCAACAACCAGAACCTGCATAACCTGCTGTTCCGCGGCTTCCTGAAGCCCTGGGAAACCTACACAGGCGCCACGATCACCTGGATCGACCTGGCACAGGCCGACTACAACCCGCGCCTCCAGCAGGCGATCGCAACCGGTACGGTCGACTTCGACATCCTGGAGATGGGGGCTCCCTTCGAAGGCGACGTCTGCGGGAAGGGACTGGCGTCAGAGATGCCGGACTGGGTGAAGGCCCAGATCGAGATGGACGACTATGTCGACTATCTGAAGGCGCCGGTCGGCACCTGGGACGGCAAGACCTACCGCATCTCCATCGACGGCGACTGCCACAACTTCAACTACCGGACGGACTACTTCTCCGATCCAGATCTCGCAGAAGCCTGGAAAGCCGAGGGCGGGCAGGGCGAGTGGGGCGTGCCGCGGACCTGGCAGCAGGTCCAGGCCGTCACGAAGTTCCTGAAGGGCAAGACCGTCGGCGGCATGGAAGCCTATGGCTACCTGGACGCACCAAAGCCCTGGGGCGGATTCGGCTTCTATTTCCTGGCCAGCCGGGCCACCGCCTATGCCAAGCATCCCGAGGACAAGGCTTGGCTGTTCGATGTCGACACGATGAAGCCGCGCATCAACAACCCGGCCTGGGTGCGTGCCATCCAGGACGTGATCGACGCGCTGCCATCCGAGCCTGCCGACCAGCTGAACGCCGATCCTAACACGACCGGGTTCCAGCAATTCCTGTCCGGCACCGGCTCAATGCTCGCCTGGTGGGGCGATATCGGCTCGAACGCCAAGACCAGCGACTCCTCGGTGATCGGCGAGAGCTGCGGCTTCGATATCCTTCCCGGCTCGGACGATGTCTTCAACGCCAAGACCGGCCAGTGGGACAAGCTGGCCGGTGGGCCGAACTTCGCGCCGAACATGGCCTATATCGGCTGGGGCGTTTACGTCATGGCTCGGGTCGACGGCGACGAGAAGAAGCACAAGGCGGCCTGGAGTGCCGCGGCCCACCTGGGCGGCAAGGACCTGTCGCTCTGGACGGCGGCCTATCCGTCGGGATTCCAGCCCTACCGGAAGAGCCACTTCAACATCCCGGAATGGGTCGAGGCGGGCTATGACGGGGCGTTCATCACTTCATACCTGAACTCACAGTCGAACTCCTACAACCACCCGAACGTCGCGATCGAGCCGCGCATTCCCGGCATCTTCCAGTATTACAGCGTGGCCGAGGACGAGCTGGCGAAGATCTTCTCCGGCCCGTCGGACGCCCAGACCGGTGCCGACAACATTGCGGCGGCCTGGGAGAAGATCACCGACCAGATCGGTCGCGAGAAGCAGATCGAACTCTACAAGGCTTCGCTTGGTCTCTGATCGCCACCGGCTCCCTTCGGGGAGCCGGCTCTTGCTGGATAGAACCCTCGGAAGGACGTGAGGCGGAACTCGATGCAGCATTCGGCGCAACTGGCAGGCGCGCGACAGGATTACGCCTCTACGTCTTGGAGCAGCCGCAGCAAGCTGGGCAGAGCATTGTTCCTGCTGGCCTCGGCCGTGCTGGTGCTGACCTTGCTCGTCCAGACCCTCTACAAGGCGGGCATCACCCCCTACGGATTCGAGAACTGGCGGCCCGTCCTCTACGCCTATGTCGCCTGGTCGGTGGCCCTCTGCGTATTCCAGGTCCTGACCCGAGGACAGCGTGGTCATCAGGCCGTATTCGTGCTGCCGGCCGTGCTGTTCACCCTGGCGATGGTGATCTTCCCGACCTTCTTCGGGCTGTTCATCGCCTTTTCCGACTGGAACCTCAGCTCGTTCGAGGGGCGGAAGTTCAACGGCATCGACAATCTCGTCACGCTGATGAACGACCCCTATTACTGGAACGCGCTGCGCAACATGGTCTACTACGTGCTGGCCGTCCTGGTGCAGTACGCGATCGCCTTCGGGCTGGCCCTTCTGCTCAACGCCGACATCAGGGCACGCAAGTTCTTCCGGGTCGCCTTCCTTTTGCCGTTCATGCTGAGCCCGGTCGCGGTCAGCTGGATGATCGGCAAGTCGATCATGGAGTACCGGTTCGGGCCGGCTGCCACCTTCGCGCGCATGCTCGGCTGGGACACGCCGGCCTTCTTCGCCACGCCATGGATGGCGCGGGTGAGCATCATGGCGCTGGATGCCTGGGTCTCCATCCCGTTCATCATGATCCTCCTGCTGGCGGGCCTGCAGGCGCTGCCCAAGGAAGTGATGGAATCCGCCAAGATCGACGGGGCGACCACCTGGCAGTCCTTCTGGAAGATCACCTTCCCCCTGATGCTGCCGGTGAGCGTCACGGCCATCATCCTTCGGATCATCTTCGAGCTGAAGCTGGCCGACATCGTCATCAACACGACGGCCGGGGGACCGGGCGGTGCGACCGATACGGTGACCAGCTTCATCTACCGCGAGTATCGAGACCGGTCGAACGTAGGTTACGGGACGATGCTGGCGGAGTTCTATTTCATCCTGATCGTCATTGCGCTCACGATCATCCTGAGCCTGATCAGCCGCTGGATGCGGCGGGTCACCTGAGGGACGTCAGTTACCCGACGACACATGTCAGGAGTCGATCGATTGGCCACTTACGCGCCGGCACAAGCTCAAGCCGTTCAGGGACGAATTGCACGTCGTGCCAAGCCGGTTGCCGGAAAGGTGATCGTCTATGCGCTCCTGCTGTTCTGGACGTTCATCTCCCTGTTCCCGATCTATTGGACGGTCACGACCTCGTTCAAGACGGCGGTCAACGTCACCCAGGGCCACCTGATCCCCTGGGTCGATTTCTGGCCGGACTGGCGCGGCTGGCGGTCGCTGGGCCTGTCGCCGGACACGATCGGCAAGACCTCCACGGTTCGCGACGAGTTCAGCAAGCGGTTCCAGAACAGCGTGATCGTGTCGGTCGGCGCGTCGCTTCTGGCCGTCGTGATCGGATCGCTCGCGGCCTACGGGCTCAGCCGGTTCCAGTACAAGTTCGGCCGGATGAGCAACAAGGACATCGCGTTCTTCTTCCTGTCGCAACTGGTGCTGCCACCGGTCGTCCTCGCGATGCCCTTCTTGGTGCTCTACAAGGAACTGGCCCTGCTCGACAGCAAGGTCGGCCTGATCCTGCTCTATGCCCTGACGGTGCTGCCGATCGTCATCTGGATCATGCGCGACCAGTTCGCGACGATTCCGATCGAGCTGGAAGAAGCCGCCGCGATCGATGGCGCCTCGGTCTGGGGCGCCTTCCTGCGGATCGTGCTGCCGATCGCCCTGCCGGGCATGGTCGCAGCCTTCATCCTGTCGCTGGTACTCTGCTGGAACGAGTATTTCTTCGCAGCCCTGCTCACGAGCACCAATGCCACCACCATCCCGGTCATGGTCGCCAGCCAGACCGGCTCCCAGGGCATCAACTGGTGGTCGATGGCGGCCCTCTCGACGGCGGCGATCGCACCGCTCGCCATCATCGGCATCTTTTTGGAGCGCTACATCATCAAGGGGCTGACGGCCGGCGCCATCAAGTAGGCGCGCTTTGCATGAACCGGACGAGGTCGGCATTCACGCGTTCGGCATGCGTCAGGAACAGGCCGTGCGGAGCACCCTCGTACAGTTCGATCCTGGCGTTCGGCATGAGGGCCGCGGTCGGCTGGGCGGTCAGGGCCAGAGGGCTAGTGATATCCAGGTCGCCATGCAGGAGCAGGGTCGGCAGCTCGATCTGCCGCAGCTCCGCCCGGAAATCGGCCGTAGTAATGGCGACGTTGCACTCGTACAGGGCCTGCAACGATGCCTGCAGGCACATGCCGCGGACCCAGTCGATCATGTGCGGCGTCGTCTCAGGCGTCACGAACGGGCCGGCATTGTCCTCGATCCATGCCGGAAAGTCGCGGATCAGTTGCTCATCGCGGAACGCCTGGAAGACAGACGGCGGCACGCCGTGCGGGTTGTCCTCTGCCTGCTGGATCATCGGCGTGATCGTGCCGATCATGGCGATGCGGCCAGTCCGCCTGATGCCATGGCGGCTCAGGTAGCGGACGATCTCGCCCGGGCCCATCGAGTGGCCGACCAGGGTCACGCCGGTCAGGTCGAGCGTGTCGAGCAGCGCGGCGAGATCGTCGGCCAGCGTGTCGTAGTCGTAGCCACCGCCGGGATCGTCGGAACGGCCGTGGCCGCGCCGATCGTAGGCGATGCACCGAAAGCCCCGCCGGACCAGCGGCAGCATCTGGTAGGCCCAGGAGTCCGACGTGAGCGACCAGCTGGCGACGAAGACCACCGGAGGACCCTTGCCCCAATCGCGATAGTACAGCTCAAGGCCGTCGCCCGTGCGGATCGTGGGCATCAGGCGACTCCCTGGTCCAGGAACCCGGTCACGGCCTGCAACCGACCGTCCTCGGCAATGGTGGCGAAATCGGTACCATGAGCGACGGCGGTGCCGTCCTCGGTGGTCAGCGACCAGGAGAAGCGGATACGGTCATGGTGGCTCTCCGGCCGGCCGCGAAGGGAGCACTGCATGCAGGGTACCTGCGCCTGGATGGCAGCGATCATCGCATCCAGCGCATCGTGCCCTTCGCCTTCCATCAGCGGATCGAGATAGCTGCCGGTCTCGCTCCAGGCTTTGGCCACGGCAGCTCGCCGCACGGCGGGATCCTTGGCGTTCCAAGCCGCAAGGTAGGCAGCGGCAATCGCGTCGGCATCGAACATGCATGGTCTCCTCGTGAACGGTGCGAGGAGACCATGCCGCGGGAGATGCTCTCTGGTCGATTACGCGCGAGGTAATGCTACTTGGTCCAGATCTCCTCGCAGACCGCGAAGGTTGGCGGCCCGTCCAGCAGGTGGCCGACCGCGTCGAAGAAGCGCTTGCCGGTGGTCGCGTTGTGCAGGTCCATGGCGGCCTTATCGGTGAAGCGCTCATAGGTCGTAAAGGTCAGGGGATCCTCCACCGCGCGGCCGACATGATAACCGACTGTGCCCGGTTCCTTCGCCGAGCCTTCCATGCCGGAGACAAGGAGGGCCTGGTGGACCTCCTCCTCGTGACCGACCTTTGCCTTGATGATCGCGGTGATCGTGATCATGCCGTGATGCCCTTCCAGTCGATCTTCTGCTCGAAGGCGTGGGCGGCCGTGTAGATCGTGCTCTCGTCGTAGAGCTTGCCGACCAGCATCAGGCCGACTGGCAGGCCGTCGACGGTGCCGCAGGGCAGGCTCATCGCCGGGTGATGCGTGCAGTCGAACGGCGCCGTGTTCGACAGCATCTCGAAGGCGCGCTGCAGGATCTCGGCGATCGGCGCGTTGGCGTCCGGCAACGGCGTAGCCGTCAGTGGCAGGGTCGGCATGGCGATCAGATCATAGTCCGCCAGCACCGCATCGTAGGCACCGCGCAGGCGGCGGACCAGGTTCTGCGCCTTGGCGTAGTAATGGCCCCGATGCTTCCTCACCATGTATTCACCGAGCATCATCGTGTTCTTCAGCGTATCGGCGATCTCGTCGGCGCGCTGGCGCCAATTAGCGTGGTAGTCGATCAGGCTGTTGACGTAGAGGCCTTGCCAGTTGAAGCCGAAGCCGTTGCCATGCATCATCTGCATGGTGGCACCCTCGGCGGCCACTGGCAGCCAGATATTGTGGCCGTGGCGGTGCAGCGGGATGGATACCTCCTCGACCTCGGCGCCCAGGTTCGCCAGTTGCTTGATGGCCTCGCGAACGATCTGGTCGGATTCGGCCTGGGACTGCGGATGGCCGAAGCCTTCGCGCACCATGGCGATCTTCAGGCCGCGGACGCCTTTGCCCAATGCGTCCGTGTAGCGCGGAACCTCGATCGGGCCGTACTGGCGCGGATCCAGGCCATCAGGGCCGGCAAGAACCTCCAGCATGAGGGCGTTGTCTTCGACGGTCGCTGTCATCGGGCCGGTGTGGTCGATGGTGAGCTCGATCGGCATGATGCCGGTGTAGGGCACCAGGCCATGGGTCGGCTTCATCCCATAGATACCGCAATAGGATGCAGGCATGCGGATCGAGCCGCCCTGGTCGCCACCGATGGCCATCGGCACCTCGCCGGCTGCCACGAGCGCTGCCGACCCGGACGATGAGCCGCCCGCCGAATAGCCCATGCGATGCGGGTTGTGGACCGGGCCAGACGACGAAGTATGGCTCCCGCCGGAGAAGCAGAAGTATTCGCAGACCGACTTGCCGACGATGGTGGCGCCTGCGTCGAGCAGCCGCGTCACGATGGTGGCGTCGACATCCGGCACATAGCCTTCCAGCGTGGAAGCGCCGTTCATCATGGGCACGCCAGCCAGGAGCACGTTGTCCTTCAGAACGACGCTCTTGCCTTTCAGCTTGCCACTGGACGCGCCCTCGATCGTGGTCTTGACGTACCAGGCACCGTACCGGTTCTCCTCGCCGGTCGGGCGGTAGCCGGGCGTGCGCGGATATTTCACGGCCGGCAGCTCGTCCGTCATCTTGTCGATGTCGTTGTAGGCCTCGATGCTGGACGCGAAGGCCGTCAGATGGGCCGCAAGGTCGTCGTTGCTGAAGGTCATGCCGAGCCCTCGGGCGATCTCCCGCAAGGCATCGGGCGTCGGCATCTTGACGGTGTTGAGCGTCATGACTGGGCTTTCCTGGTGATGGACGGAGAGGTGATCGTCGACGCCTCGGCGTGCCGGCGGCGAGCGCCTGACCGGCGGGCACGGGCGCGCTTCGAGAGGTGAGGGAGTGCATGGCCGCCCATTCGAACAGGTTCGAGTTCTGGAGCGGCGCAGCGCGAACGCTGCCGTTGATCATCGCCATCGCACCGTTCGGGATCCTGTTCGGGGCGCTCGCGGTAGATAACGGCTTTACGGTGGCCGAAGCGGTGCTGATGAGCGCGGCCGTCTATGGAGGGGCCAGCCAGATGGTCGGGATCGAGCTGTTCGGGCAGCGGGTGGCCCCCTGGCTGATCGTGCTCTCGATCTTCATCGTGAACGCCCGCTCGATCCTGTACTCGGCGGCCGGTGGGCGGCTGATCGGCCACTGGTCGGCCGTGCAGAAAGCGCTGGGCTTCTTCCTGATGGTTGATCCGCAGTATGCCGAGACGGAGCGGCGCGCGGAGCGGGGCCGGTCCATTTCGTTCGCCTGGTACATGGGCCTTGCGCTGCCGATCTATGGCTGCTGGATCGCCGAGACGCTTTTGGGTGCGCTGTTCGGCCGGCTGATCGGGAACACGCATGCGCTGGGTCTCGACTTCCTCGTTCCGATCTATTTCTTGAGCCTGGTGATGGGCTTCCGGCAGCGGGCCAACTGGCTGCCGGTTGTCGTCATCAGTGCCGTCGGCTCCATGCTGGTCTATCAGATCCTGGGCTCTCCCTGGCATGTCACCGTCGGCGCGCTGGTGGGCGTCCTTCTTGCGGCGGCCCTGCCGGTGCGGGCGGCATGAGCACGACGTTCTGGATCATCGTGGCGGCGGCGGTTCTGACCTACTTCACCAGGATCGGCGGCCATCTCGTGCTGTCGCGCTTCGCTTCCGTGCATCCGCGCGTGCAGGCCGGGTTGAACGCCGTACCGGCCGCGGTGCTGACAACGCTGGTGGCACCGGCGGCGATGAGCGGTGGCTTGGCGGAGTGGGCGGCACTCGCGGCAACGGCGCTCGTATCGTTGCAAGGTGGCGTCATGGCGATGATCGTGGCCGGGACCGCAGTCCTGATCTTGCTCCGCCACCTGACGGGCTGAGCAGCGCTCAGACACCCGTAAACTCGCCGATCAGGTCGTGGTCGTCCAGCTGTGAGGGATCCAGCTCGCGCGCGATCCTGCCCTTCTGGATCGTGAAGATCCGCTGCGACAGGCCACGGATGAACTCCAGGTTCTGCTCCACCAGGAGCAGGGTGAGTTCACGCTTGGCGCGGATGGCGTGGAGGCGCTCGACGATTTCCTGGAGGATCGACGGCTGGATGCCCTCGGTGGGCTCGTCCAGCAGGATCACCGACGGGTTGCCGCACAGGCAGCGTGCCAGCGCCAGCAACTGCTGCTCACCGCCGGACAAGGCGCCGCCAGGGCGGTCCAGGAGGCGCTTGAGCTGCGGGAAGTCGTCAACGATCGCGTCGATGCCGTCGTCGGGAAGGCCCTTGGCTGCGCAACCCATGCGCAGATTGTCCAGTACGCTGAGGATCGGGAAGATCTGGCGGCCCTGGGGGACGTAGCCGATACCCTTCTTCGCCCGGGCATGGGCGGGCAGTCTGGTGACGTCCTCGCCGGCCAGCTCGATCTTTCCCGCTGAAGCGGGCAGGTGGCCCATGATCGTCTTCAGGAGGGTCGACTTGCCCATGCCGTTATGGCCGAGGATGCCGGTGAAGCTGCCACGCGGCACGTGGAGGTCGATACCGTTGAGGACCTGGATGCGGCCATAGCCGGAGGTGACGTCCTGGACGCGGATCATGCCATTACCCTTCCGGCGGCCGGGCGAATCGGGTCCTTGCCCAGATAGACGTCACGTACCGTAGGATCATTCATGACCACCTCGACGCGATCCTCGATCAGGATCCGTCCCTGATGAAAGACGGTCACCGTCTTTGCGATCGAGCGGATGAACTGCATGTCGTGCTCCACGACCACGATCGCATGGCGCTCGTTGAGCTGGCGGATCAGCGACGCTGTGCGGCTGGTCTCCTCGGCGGTCATGCCAGCAGTGGGCTCGTCCAGGATGATGAGGTCGGGTTCTGAGGCCACCACTGTCGCCAGTTCGACCAGCTGGCGCGAGCCGTGGGACAACAGGCCGATCGGCTTGCCCGCGATGTCCTGGATGCCGATCCGGTTCAGGACATCGTCGGTGCGTGATCTGGCAAGGGCTGCTCCGTAGCGGCGACGGGCCGAAATCAGGACGCTGTCGCGCACGGAGATCCCGTCGAACACCGAAGGAACCTGGGTCTTGATGCCGACGCCGCGCCTGGCAATGGCGAAACTGTCCCAGCCGGTCACGTCCTGGTCGCGCAGGCGGATGGTACCGGCCGTCGGCTTGTACTGCCCTGTCAGGCACTTGAAGAACGTGCTCTTGCCGGCGCCGTTCGGACCGATCAGGCAGCGCAACTCGCCCTCGTTGATCTTCATGTCGACCCGGTCGACCGCCACCACACCGCCAAAGCGCATGGTGAGGCCCGACGTCTCCAGCATTGCGCTCATCGGTCGTGCCCTCGCCTGATCAGGCCGGTGATGGTGGGCAGGAGGCCTTTGGGCAGGACCAGCACGGCGATCACCAGGATGGCGCCCAGCACTAGGTTCGGGTCGACACCTTCCAGCGTCCCGGCCCAGTTGGTCAGCATCTGCAGGAGGATGCAGCCGATGACAGGCCCCACGAGCGTGCCGAGGCCACCGACGATCACCCAGATGATGATCTGGCCGGAATAGCTCAGGCTGAACATGGTGGGGCTGACGAACACGCAGTTCGCGAAGAACATGCCGGCCAGACCCGCCATGGCACCGCCGATCGTGAAGATGATCAGCTTGTAGAGGCGGACGTCGTAGCCGAGCAGCTCGGCGCGCAGCTCGTTCTCCTTCACTGCTACCACGACCCGTCCGAAGTGGCTGGCCAGGATCAGCTTCGCGACGATGTAGCAGAGGAGCAGGCCGATCACCGCCAGGATGAAGATCTGGTCAGGCATGAGCATCGCCGTCATGTCACCGGGTACATTCAAGGGTGGCGTCATCGGGATGCCGTTGAAACCGCCGAGCGGCGCCTGGCCGATCGTCCACATGTCGCCGGCCGTGCTGTTGATGAACTTGAACAGGATCAGCGTGACCGTGAGCGTGATGACACCCAGATAGACGTCGCTGATCCGCCCATAGAACAGGAAGTAGCCCAGCAGCAGCGCGAAGCAGGCCGGCACCAGGATTGCGAGCGGCACCGCACCGGTCGTATCGCCCAGATTGATGGCGGCCACCGCATAGGTGTAGCCGCCGAGGCCGAAGAAGGCCGCCTGGCCAAAACACAGGATCCCGCCATAGCCCCAGACCAGGGCCAGACTAAGCGCCAGGATCGCCATGCTGACGAACACGGTCGCGTTGATGAGCGCGAACAGCTCCATCGCTGTCGGCAGGTACCAGCAGGCGGCAAGGGCGGCGACCACAGCGAGCGCGATGGGACCCCAGGTCGACTTCAGCGCGTCGTTCATAGGGATCCCCGCAGGAAACGCCCGGTGATGCCGCGCGGCAGGAGGCGCAGCAGGACAATGGCGGCGGCCAGCAGTGCCACTTCGCCCAGGACCGGGGTGGTCAGGAAGCTGCCAAGCGTGTTGACCGTGCCGAGCAGGCCCGACGCAGACAGCGTCCCAGCCAGGATGGACGCCCCGCCGGTGATCACCGTGATGAAGGCCTTGGCAATATAGGCCGTGCCCATGGTGGGCACGACGCCGGACAGCGGCGCGATCAGGGCACCGGCCAGACCGGACAGGGCTGCGCCGATGGCAAACGTGACAGCGTAGACCTTGGACGGATCGATGCCCAGGGCGGCTGCCATGTCCGGGTTCTGCATGGTGCCGCGCGCGATCAGGCCTAACCGGGTGAAGCGGATCACGGCGTACACGGCCGCCAGCAGGGCAAGAGTAAAGACGATTAGGAACAGCTCGTAGCCGGACACGCGAAAGCCGCCGATGGCGACGCTGCCGAGCGGCGCCGAGAAGCCGCTGTTCGTGTTGCCGAAGATCATGGTGACGAGGCCGATCAGCGCCAGCGACAGACCCCATGTCGCCAGCATGGTGTCGATCATGCGGCCGTAGAGCCGGCGGATGATCAGCCGCTCGACCACCACGCCGATGATTGCCACCGACACCGGTGCCACGATCAGCATGGAGATCCAAAGATTGATCCCGCGGCTGGTCGCGAGGATGGCCGCGTAGGCGCCCAGCATCAGGAATTCACCGTGGGCGAGATTGATGACGCGCATCATGCCGAAGATGACGGCGAGCCCCAGGCTGATGAGCGCCAGCATCGCGACGCTCGTCACGATCTGGAGGAGGATGACGAGAACGAGGTCCATGACCGTTCCTGCACAGGCTGAGGAAGGGCGCCCGCCGGCGATGGACGTGCCGGCAGGCGGGGGCGGTCAGATGTCGATGACGTACTGCTTGTTCTCGTTCGGGTTCGCGGCGAGGTCGCAGACCGCCTGCGTGTCGGCTGGCGGCTGCTGCGGAAAGCTTTCCAGCACTTCGAACCCCTGGTTCTTCACCTGCGCGATATGCACATCGAGCGTCGCGTGGTGGGTTTTGGGATCCACCACGGTGGTGCCGGCCGGACCCTGGTAGGAAACGCCCGATTCCAGTGCCTCGATCACCGC
>NZ_DATAGQ010000178.1:0-21022 GCF_036263595.1 Geminicoccus sp.
GCCCGACGCATTCAGGTGCTCGGCCGTCAGGTCGTCCAGCGCCGCCTCGTCCACGTCGCAGACATGGACCTTGGCCCCGGCCTTGAGCAGCGCCAGGGTGATCGCCTTGCCGATGCCCGACGCACCGGCGGTGACCAGGACGCGATAGCCAGGGGAAAGCAGCAGCGATGGCTCGACCGTCAAGGCGTTCTCCGAGGGTTCAAGCCACCATGGCCTTCAGGTCGGCGATGCCGCGGCTCATCGCCATGCGCAGGGCCGCCACGTCATTGCCGTAGCCGTGGCAGCGATAGCCGCGGGTGGCCTGGGCCTTCAGGAAATTCATGTCGGCATCGGCGGTCCCGGCGGCCTTGCCGGTATTCTTCGCAGCCTGGGCCAAGTCGTCGAAGGCCTTCTGCATGATCGGGTCCTCGAACCTGCCCGGGATCCCGAAATCGTCGGACATGTCGAAATGCCCCATCCAGCCCACGTCCATGCCCGGCGTGGCCAGGATCGCCTCGGCATTGGCGAGGCCCTTCTTGGTCTCGATCAGGCCGATCAGCGTGATCCGTTCGTTGGCGGCCTTCTGGGCGTCCAGGGCACTCATGCCGCGATAGGCCTCCTGGGCGAAGCCGAACGCGCAGCCGCGCTTGCCCTCGGGCCGGTAGCGCGACCATTCCACCAAGTCCCGCGCTTCCTCCGGGGTTTCCAGCATCGGCGCCATGATCCCGTCGGCGCCGGCATCGAGGAGCGTGGCGACATGCGCATAGGTCTTGGCGGCCGGCCGCGCCCAGACCGCGATCCCCAGACCGCGCGCATAGGCAATCTGCTGCTTGATCGTGTCGATGCCGGCACCGCTGTGCTCGGTGTCGAGGATGACGAAGTCGCAGCCGGCGTGATGGAGCAGCGCCGTCAGGCCCGGCGTGAAGAACTCGAACGCCATCGTCCCGAAGGCATGACCGCCCCCGTTCAGTTTCGCCCGCAGTGCCGTCGCCGCGTCCATCTTCTGCTCTCCCGATCCACCCTGGCCGGGGGGAACCTAGACGCCTGCGCG
Organism: Geminicoccus sp.; assembly: GCF_036263595.1. Taxonomy (NCBI): domain Bacteria; kingdom Pseudomonadati; phylum Pseudomonadota; class Alphaproteobacteria; order Geminicoccales; family Geminicoccaceae; genus Geminicoccus; species Geminicoccus sp. The sequence goes on from NZ_DATAGQ010000178.1 coordinate 1,031, forward strand.
GGGCGGGACCAGCCTTGGTAACGGTCCAGATGCCGCTTTGTGCAGGCTCTTGCCGGGTTCCTGCCCTGACCGTGTATTCACATGGCGAGAGGGCCATCCACGCGAAAACTGCTGGCCATGAGGCTCGACGACGCTTCCGATGAGAGTGCGCGAACACCAGCGGGACAGTCGAGGCGCAGACCTGCCTCCGGTCGTTCTCGCGGAAGAGAACCGCCTGATCGTATCCACGATCCTGGTACCCCAATAACCGGACACGGCTCACCTGTTCATGTCCGCAGAGCTGGACGGCATGGTCAAGGAAAGGCGCATGCCGCACCTTTCTTCCGGCAGGTGTGCCTCAACAGACGCGTTGTGTACTTGCGATCATGGGCGAGAAAGCCAAAGGATCGTGGCACCGGATCGTGGTGCAAGGCGTTCGTGCGGCGGAGCAACAGAGACAGCCGCAGTGATCTTCGCGTCCCAGAAAAAGGCCTCTGATGAACGAGCTGGCGAAGGTTCCCGGCATATTCGAGCAACCTGCATCTGGAAGTAACGAACCTTACCGCGGCAGAGTATTTGTGCTCGTCGTATCGTTGATGGCCGTCTCCATGGCCGCAGTCGCCGCATTGTGGCCATTTACGAGTGTCGTGGGGCCGCAGACTCCGATCGTCACGCCGGTCTTTGCGTTGGTCATCATCATTACCGAGATGACCACGAGCTTCTTGCTGTTCGTTTGGTTCAGCGAAGGGCGCAAGACATCGCTGTTGTTGCTGGCCTGCGCGTACCTGTACGGGTCCATGATGGCGGCGTTCCACGTCCTGACATTTCCGGAAGCCGTGCTGCCTGGACAGACGATCCTGGGGACCGGCCAATCGACCGCCTGGATCTTCTTGCTATGGACACTGGGATATGCGGTTCTGATGATGGCGGCCGTGCTGGTCGAAGCGACCGCGAGCGGCCATCGGGTGGCAACAGCCCGTGTGCCCGGGGCGATCGTCGCCGGGATCGTAGCCATCATGGCTGTCGTGCTGGCCGTCGTCTACGCTGCGACCGCCTTGGTGGACCGCCTGCCGCCCCTGATGGCCGGCTCGTCCTGGACCGGACTCAACCAGCTGATCAACTACAGTACCCTTATCATGATGATGATGAGCATCATCATGATCCTGGCGCGTTGGTCGCCGGAACGAGCTGTTCCTCTGGCTGGGCCTGGCGATCACCACGATGGTGGCAGCTCAATTGCTCGGGTTGAGCGGAGGCGGGCGATACAGCGTTGGCTGGACGCTTGGCCGGCTGAGCTGGAGCCTCTCCGCCTGCATTCTCTTCGTCTTCTTCATGGTCCAGTTCGTCAGGCAGCAGCACAGCCTGGCCCGTGCTCGGGCGACGCTGGAGGAGCGCGTCAAGGAGCGCACATCGGATCTGGAGCGCACGATCGGCCAGCGCGATCTCTTGCTGCGGGAAGTCTATCACCGCGTGAAGAACAATCTTCAAGTGATGGACGGCTTGGTCGACATGGAGCGGAGGAGGCTTACGGACACGGCAGCGCGCGATGCGTTGGGAGCCCTGAGAAGCCGGATCTTCACGCTTGGCCTGGTGCATCAGCAACTCATGTCGTCCAACGACATGGCAACGGTACAGGTCGCACCCTTTCTCGAGGAACTCGCAGGCAATCTGGAACTCGCCGTCGCCACTGACCAAGGACCGGGCCGGTTGCGGGTGGAGGCGGACGCCGTGCCGGTTTCGATCGATTTCGCGATCCCGATCGGCCTGATCACGACGGAACTCGTCAGCAAGGCGATGAAGAACGCCGCGTTGTGCGACATCAGCATCAGCTTCCACCGTTCCGCTGACGGGCATGCACTGCTAGAGGTCTACAATGCTGCCAGCGGCGAAGCGGACGACAGGTCATCCGGCTCTGCAGGACCGCTGGACGGCACCGGCCGCAGGATCGTCGAAGGCCTGGTCCGCCAGCTGGGCGGCCAGATGAACGTGACGCACGATCGAGGAACCCGGGTCGCGGTGAAGGTCCCACTCAGGTAGGCAGCATGAACGCCCAGAACGACCGGATCCTCATCGTCGACGACGAGTTCCTGATCACCGAGGTGCTGTCGGCCATGGTCGAGGACATGAGCATGATGGTCTGCGGTTGCGCCGGGACCGCCGAAGAGGCGGTGCTCCTTGCGGAGGAGCATCGGCCATGGCTCGTCCTCATGGACGTGCGACTGAAGGGCCCCAACGATGGAGTCGACGCTGCACTCGTGATCCACAAGAGCGTCGGCGCGAAGGTCATCTTCATCACCGGTTCGCGGGAACCATCCACCGTCGCACGGATCGAGCAGGATCATCCGGCAGACGTGCTCTTCAAGCCGATCACCTTTGAGCAGCTGAGGCGGGCCGTCCAGCGAGTGGCTGGTTCAGGACAACCTGCCCCCTGACCCATGCGCAGGTCCCGTCGCCGGCGATGACCGTTGGCGGAAGCCCAGTGCCGACATGGCTCAGCTCGCTGGTCCGGCTGGCCCTGCGCGCTCCTGGGTCCGTAGCATTCCGACGAGCTCCTCACCGTCGAGCGCGGGAACGATCCGACCCTTCGGCCGGAAGCTGGGCGCGGCTTCGGACATCAGCATGGCATCCAGCACCGCTTCTTCGGTCGTGTCGATCACCGCCTGGTAGATCGGGTCGAGCAGCGGGTCGGTGAGGCAGCGCAGCGGCTGGACGGCCAGGGGCTGGGGTGGGGCCATCGGTGCCGGGGTGGCGGTCGACAGGGCCAGGAAGATGTCGCCGGACGAATTGCCGCCGATGGCACCCAGGCGGCCGACGCCCAGGCCGGCGCGGCGCGCCACCCGCTGCAGCTGGTGTGGCAGGAGCGGGGCGTCCGTGGCGATGACCACGATGATCGATCCGGCTTCCCGGCCGCTCCAGACACCCTTGCCGCCGAGCATCCGGCCAACTGGGACCCCGGCCACCTGGAACTGGTCGAGCCGCCCGTGGTTCGCCTGCACGAGCGTACCCAGCGTGTAGGGTCCGCCGACCAGGTCCAGCACGCGCGATGCGGAGCCCGTGCCGCCTTTGCATTCATAGGCGATCATGCCGGTCCCGCCGCCGACGGAACCGAGCGGGAAGGCGCCGGCGACCGCCCCGTCCAGAGCCCCCCGGACATGCTCCTCGCGAACGTGCTGGCCCATGATGTCGTTCAGGACGCCGTCATACGTCTCGGCGACCACCGGCAGCAGCCAGAGATGCTCTTCGGCAACCTCCGTGCGGAAGCGCTCGACGAGCCAGCCGACCACGGTGTGATGCGCGATGCCGACCGAGGCGGTGTTGGTCAGCAGGATCGGACCCTGGCCCCAGCCGGCGTCCTGGATCCAGTGGGAGCCGGTCATCTCGCCATTGCCGTTCAGCGAGGAGATGCCGGCCCACCAGGGCGTCAGCAGATCGGCGGTCGGGCGCGGGAGGATGGCGGTGACACCGGTCCTTAGGCCGCGGGCGGGATCAACGAGGGTGGAGAGCCCGACGGCGATGCCCGGGACGTCGGTGATCAGGTTGAGCGGGCCTGGCTCGCCCTGCAGCGGCAGTCCCCATTCCCTGGCCCGCTTCATGAACGTTCGTCCCAGGCCGGACGCCCCGATGGATCGCTGTCCGTGTCGCCGGCTGACATCATGGTCAGATCACCGCCCCTAGGCATTGCCGCACACATGGACCCGACCGGCTTCGAAGACGGTATGGCGTCCATACAGTTCGTTGCCATAGAGCAGCGGCTCGCCGGTTCCCATCGTGGCGTCGCAGACGGCCCCGATGAAGATCGAATGAGTGCCGCCTTCATGCGCCTCCAGGAGGGTGCAGGCGAAGCTCGCGGCGGCACCGACGAGCAGGGGGGCCGCCTGCGATGACAGGCGCCACTGGCTGGCCCGGAAATCGTAGGGCGTGCCACGCAGAGGCTGGCCGGAAAACGCGGCGGCAACTTCCACCTGGTCGGCGGCAAGCACGTTCACGGCAAAGCTGCCATTGGCAAGCAGGGCCCGGGCGGCCGGATGGTTGCGCGGCATGCAGACCAGCAGCATGGGCGGCTCGGCCGATACGGTCGTCATGGCACCGATGGTCACGCCAAAGCGCCCGGCGTCGCCCTCGGTCGTCACCACCGATACGCTGGAGGCCACGCGGCGCATGGCGCCGACGAACAGGTCGCGCAGGTCGCTGGCGGCATCGCCATAGCGGTTCATTCATGCTCCGGGGGGAAGAACGTTGCTCGTTCGCTCATGGACGACTGCCATAGCGCAGCTTGGCGCGATGGACGATCCTTGAGGCGTCGCACCGGCGCATCTCCGGCAGGATCCGCCATGCGGCGACGAAGCGGCGCAGGCCAGCCGGTTCATCGAACCATTGACGATCCCGCGACGATGGTGCGTTGGGATGGGCGCATCGAAACAGGACCTGGGAAAGGCGAGATCGATGGCGGTAGTTCGGTATGCGCGGGGTGACAATGACGAGCGCCCGTGGGGCCGCTGGGAAGTGCTCGACACAGGTGCCACCCATGCGGTCAAGCGCATCACCGTCAAGCCGGGTGCCAAGCTCTCGCTGCAGCGGCACAAGCATCGTGCGGAGCACTGGGTGGTCGGCCAGGGCAAGGTGCGGGTGACCCGGGACGAGGACAGCCTCGTGCTCGTGGCCGGCCAGGCGGTCTACCTGCCGCTCGGCTGCGTGCACCGGATGGAGAATGTCGGCGACGTCGACCTGATCATCATCGAGGTCCAGATCGGCGACAACCTGGACGAGAACGACATCGAACGTCTCGAGGATGTCTACGGCCGGGCCTGATCTGGCCCAGGCGAACGGGCCGGGCAGCCGCTAGCTGCCCGGCCCGCCTTCGATGACATGGGTCTGCGCCACGCCCATCGAGCGGGCCAGCGCCCTCATGCGCTGGTCCACCACGTCGCCGAATGGCGCCTCGCCGCCAGGGGGCAGGCCCAGCACCAGGGTGTGACGCTCCTGGATGACATAGGCGTGGTCCAGGATCGAGGCGACCGCACCCGACAGGCGGAAGCCCAGGGTCATCGCGCGGCCGAGCCGTTCCGCCAGCATGCGCTCGCGCGGGCCGACCAGGGCCAGCAACGGCGTCAGCACCGGATCGTCCACCGTACCGTCGTAGCGGGTGAACAGGGTGAAGGCGAGGCGGGCGCGCTCGGCATGGTCCAGGGCCAAAAGCGGCATCTGGCTCAGGCCCATGAGCGACATGTGCGCGCGCGAATCGGGATGGTCGCGCCAGGCGATGTCGGCCAGGTGGCAGGCGGCATGGCGCAGCCGGCGGTCTTCCGGCTCCTCGTGGACGAACAGCCGGTCAGTCCAGCGGATCAGCGCTTCACCCATGCCAGGGTCGCGGTTCCAGGCCCGTCCGATCCCATTGGCCGCCACGAGCAGCGGGTCCTGGTCGATCTCAGCCTCGGAAAGATGACGGATCAGGCGGCCTTCGCGCACGCCGAAGGCGGAGAACACCACCCGCCTGGGCTTGGTCGCCTTCACGACCCGCTCGAACAGGACCAGTGCCTGGGCGAATGTGTCGACGCGCCGCTTTGGCACGCCCGGCACGTCCGCCAGGGTGGAGGGGTCGTAGCGGCCAAGCTCCTTGGCAAACTGCTGCGCCTCCGTCCGCGGCATGCTGTAGCCATGCAGCACACGCAGCGGCGCGTTCTGCATGGCGAGCCGGACCCGGGCGATCGCGCGCCAGCCGCCGCCCACGATGAACAGGTCCTTGCCGATTGTGGGCGCCAGGAAGGTGTCGATGCCTTCCAGCATGGCGTCGACATGCTTGCGGGCGGATCCGAGGTCGCCTGAGAATTTGTCGCCGAGGCGGAGCGTGCCGAGCGGCAGGCTGACGCCGGCACCTGGCCGGCCATGGGCGATCCGGGCGAACTCGAGGCTGCCGCCGCCAAGGTCAGCCACGAGACCGTCAGGCCGATGGAAGCCGGCGCGGACGCCGAGTGCTGTGTAATAAGCCTCCTCGTCGCCGGTGAGGATCGTGATCGGCACGCCCAGCACGGATTCGGCGCGGCGGATGAAGTCCTGGCCGTTGGTGGCGGAGCGGGACGCCTCGGTGGCGCAGACGTCAAGCTGCTCCACCCCCATGCCCTGCACCAGCCTGCCGAACCGGGTCAGCGTGCGGACGGCGCTTTCGACGCCTGCCTCGTTCAGCCGCCCGGTGCGCTCGATGCCCTTGCCGAGCGCGCACATGACCTTCTCGTTGAAACGGACCACGGGCGAGCGAGAGATGCCGTCATAGACGACCAGCCGGACCGAGTTCGAGCCGACATCGACCACGGCAACCCGGCGTTCCCTCGCAGTGTCGTCCGGCGATGGCAGGTGAGGGGCATGAGCAAAGGAGTTCATGCGTCGGGACGGACGATCGACACGCGGGTGGTGCCCTTCTTGCGCATGGCACTGCCCCGGCCGGAAAGGCTGGGGTTGGTCATGAAGTACTGGTGGGCAGAGAACGGCTCACCCTCGGGCTGGATCCGCGTGTAGGTGCCATCCGCGTTCAAAAGCCAGCTGCCGGCCGTGTCCTTCAGGTTGGCAACCATCACCTGCGACATGATCTGCTGGTGCACGGTCTCGTTCTCGATCGGAACCAGGGTCTCCACGCGCCGGTCGAGGTTGCGCCCCATCCAGTCGGCCGAGCTGATGAACAGCTTCGCCTGGCGCGACGGCAGCCCGTGGCCGTTGCCGAAGCAGACCACGCGGGCATGCTCCAGGAACCGGCCGACCAGGCTCTTGACCCGGATGTTCTCGGACAGGCCGGGCACGCCCGGGCGGAGGCAGCAGATACCCCGCACGACCAAGTCGATCTGCACGCCCGCCTTGGACGCGCGGTAAAGGGCGCCGATGATGCCCTTGTCGACCACCGAGTTCATCTTGGCCCAGATCGCGGCCTTGCGGCCGCTGCGGGCATGCTGGATCTCCGCCTCGATGTTCTCCATCAGCTTGGTGCGCAGCGAATGCGGGGCGACGCCCAGCTTCTCCAGGCCCGTCGGCTCGACATAGCCCGTCATGAAGTGGAAGGTCCTGGCCGCGTCGCGACCAAGGCTCGGGTCGCAGGTGAAGAAGGAGAAGTCCGTGTAGATCTTCGCCGTGACCGGATGATAGTTGCCGGTCCCGAAATGCACGTAGGTATTGAGGTCGGCGCCCTCGCGGCGGACGACCATCGACACCTTGGCGTGGACCTTCAGGTTGATGAAGCCGAACACGACCTGCACGCCAGCCCGCTCCAGCGTTCGGGCGAGGCGGATGTTGCGGTCCTCGTCGAAGCGCGCCTTCAGCTCCACCAGGGCGGTGACCGAGATGCCGCGCTCGGCAGCCTCGATGAGCGCCTTGACGATCGGACTGTCCTCGCTGGTGCGATACAGGGTCTGCTTGATCGCGATCACGTTGGGATCGCGCGCAGCCTGGGCCAGGAACTGCAGCACCACCTCGAAGCTCTCGTAGGGGTGGTGGACGATCAGGTCCTTGGCCCGGATCGCGGCGAAGCAGTCGCCGCCGAAGTCGCGGATGCGCTCGGGAAAGCGCGGCGTATAGGGCGTGAACAGGAGGTCGTTGCGCCCGCAGTTCACGATCTGCTTGGTGGCGTCCAGGCCCAGCAGCCCGTCCAGCTCCAGCAGTTCCGAGCTGGACACGTGGAGATGGTCCAAGAGGAAGCGCTTGAGCTCCTCCGGCATGTCCGTGTCCATGGTGAGCCGGATGACCGAGCCGCGGCGGCGGCGCTTGAGCGCCGTTTCCCACTGCCGCACCAGGTCTTCCGCCTCTTCCTCCAGCTCGATGTCGCTGTCGCGGATGACGCGGAAATGGCCGAAGGAGTGGACCTCGAAACCCGGGAACAGCTTGTCGAAGAAACGGACCACCAGGCGTTCCAGCCGGATGAACCGGACCGCGACGCCGGGCAGGCGGACGAAGCGGTCGAGATGGTTCGGCAGGACCAGGAGGCTGATCAGGTTCTCGCCGCGCCGGCGCGTCAGCTGCAGGACGATGCCAAGGCCAAGATTGGGCACGAACGGGAAGGGGTGGGCCGGGTCGATGGCGATCGGGGTCAGCACGCTGGAAAGCTCGGGGAACAGGTGCTCGGTGAACCAGGCGAGGTCGATCTCGTTCAGATCGTCGACCTCGCACACCGTGACGCCGGTCTCGCGCAGCATCGCCGTAAGCTCGCGATAGGCCCGCTGCTGGTCGGCCATCAGCTCGGCGACACGGGCATGGATCGCTTCGAGCTGCGCTTCCGGCGTCCGCCCGTCATCCGAGGGCGTGCGCACGCCGGCCGCCACCAGCCCCTTCAGGCCGGCCACGCGGACCATGTAGAACTCGTCGAGGTTGGACGCGGAGATCGAGAGGAAGCGCAGGCGCTCGAGCGCCGGATGGGCAGGATTGAACGCCTCGGCCAGGACCCGCTCGTTGAAGGCGAGCCAGGACAGCTCGCGATTGATCAGGTCCTGGGGACCCACCTGGAACGGCGTGGCATCCTCGTCGGTCAGGAGCGGAGGGAGCTCCGTGGATAGGGTCTCGTCCATGCCATCCTCTTCCGAACAAGGGGCCGTCTTTGGCCCGTCACTGTCAATGGAGCCCTCGATCCGCCATCACTGCCGGCCTACACGGGGCAGGATAGCTCGGCAAGAAGGGGTTCTAGCTGCACCATGACGACCATTTATCTACTTCGGCACGCGAAATCGCGCTGGGACGAGCCGGGCGTCGACGACCATGACCGGGGCTTGGCCCCGCGGGGCGAGCGGGATGCGCCGGCCATGGGCAGGCATGCGGCGGGCCAGGGCTGGCGGCCGGACCTGGTGCTGTGCTCCACGGCCAAGCGGGCGGTCCTGACCGCGTCAGCCTTCCTCGAGGCCGCCGGATTCAAGCCGGAGCTGCGCCATTCTCGCTCCTTGTACCTCGCCGCTGCGCCCGATCTGCTGAACCTGGTCCGCCAGCAGGAGGCCGACGGCATCATGCTCGTGGGTCACGACCCCGGCATCCATGAGCTGGCGCTTCTCCTGACCGGGCCGCATGCCAGCCAGCGCCTCCAGGAGAAGTTTCCAACAGCAGCGCTGGCCGTGATCGCGTTCGAGGGCCGGAGCCCGGCCGAGATCGCGGCCGGGGAAGGCATGCTCAGCGCATTCGTGCGGCCGAAGGACCTTCGCCAGGCCAGGCCGGACTGACGGCTAGACGCCCTGCCGCCCCTTCAGGAGGTCCCGGATCTCGCTCAGCAGGGCAATGTCGGCCGGCACTTCGGCCGGCTTGGGCGCGTCCTCTACCTTGCGCTCCGTCAGCCGCTTGAGGTTGTTCATCTGCTTGATGACGATGAACAGGGCGAACGCGACGATCACGAACTTGATCACCGCGTTGATGAAGTTGCCGTAGCCGATGACGGCCGTGCCGGCGTCCCGCGCTGCTCTGAGGCTCGGATAGGACTGATCCCAGTTGGTCAGCTGGATGTACTTCTCGGAGAAGTCGATGCCGCCCAGGAGTACTCCGATCGGCGGCATGATGATGTCGTCGACCAGCGAGGTGACGATCGTGGTGAAGGCGGCGCCGATGATGATGCCCACCGCAAGGTCGACCACGTTGCCCTTGAGCGCGAATTCCTTGAATTCCTGCAGCATCGACATGGGCACCTCACTCGGCCTGCGGCACGGCACATCTACGACCGCGTGGCGTCGCAGGATGGTCGACGGGTCGTCGTCGCGTCAACGCGACCTGAACGGCAGGAGCTTCATCACGCCGGCCAACTCTTCGCCCGGCTGAAGGATCCGGAGGCCCGTGTCGGTGCGGCTGTCCAGCATGTTGATGGCGTTCGCCACATGGCTGATCGGCTCGACGCAGAAGGAATCGCCGCCGGGCGGGATGTAGACGATCAGGTGGCCCAGCACGGCGTCGCCTTGGATGCGCACGCCTCTTCCCTCGTTCGGCCAGCGGATCGTGGCGCCTGTGCGGAAACCCGTGAAGATGTGGTCCAGCGCCAGATCCTCGACGGCACGTTCCCGGCGGAAATCGGCCCAGGCCGGGACCGGCACCAGCTCCTTGGAGACGTTGAACTCGTCGTTGAGCCAGACCCCGTCCACCTCCGCCTCGAGCGTCGTGCCTGGTCGCCGGTCGAAATAGGGATGATGGCCGATGCCGAACGGCATCGGTTTGTCGCCGGTGTTGCGCACGCCGATCTCCGCGACCAGCCCCTGGTCGGTCAGCTCGAAGCGCTGCCACGCACGGTAGCGGAACGGAACCCAGCGATGCTCATGGTGGAACACCAGTGCCGCATGCTCATCGGCCTGGTCGGCCACCGTCCAGGAACTCATCCAGCCGTCACCGTGGATGGCGTGCAGTTCCGGGTGGAAGTTCAGCGGCAGCTGGTACTGCTCGCCGCCGAAGGTGAAGCGACCGCGGTCGATCCGCCCGACAAAGGGGACCAGCGGGAAGGACCCCTGGAAGATCGGGTCGCGCAGGTCGCGGACCCCGGCCCGCACCACGTCGAAGCCGTCGTTGCGAAAGCTGCGAATCGAGCCGCCACCAGCGGGGTCGATCACCAGCTCCAGGCTTCGATGGTGCAGGCGGAGAAGGGGAGCCTCGATCATGAGCCATCCTCGGGGCGAGAAACGGGAAAACGCCGCCGGACGATGCCGGCGGCGCTTCCTACGATGCAAGATCCGTGAACGCGATCACTTAGCGATGCAGGTGTCCGCGGTCTCAGGCGTGCACACGTCCAGGCCCGTGTAGGTCGGGTCCTTCGGCGGCGCACCACCCTCGGCCATCTGGAGGAGCGCGTTCATGGTCTCGTAGCCCATCTGGAACGGCCGCTGCCCGACCTGGCCAGACGACAGGCCCTGCTTCATCAGGTCCATCTGCACCGGCAGGGTGTCGGCCACCACCATAGCGAGGTCGCCGCTCTGGATCCGGTCCTTGTACTTCTGGGCAACGTTGGCATAGGCCTGCGGGATGAACTGCGGGAAGCCGCCCGTCGGGGTGAAGGCATCCAGGTCCGGGAACTTCGCCAGGATGTCTTCCATCTGCTGGACGGCCTTGGGGAAGTCGTCGTCGGTATAGAGCGGACAGCCCTCGACCTCGGTCCAGCCGTTCGTCCCGCTCAGCCGCTCGCCCGGCGCGCTTTCCGACTTTTTGCCGGCCAGCGTGTCACGAATGCCCTGCATGCGCTCGTTGTGGTTGGACGCCGCAGCACCGCCCGACTGGATGCAGATGTTGCCGCCCTCCGGCTTCAGCCCCTGGACGATCTTCGCGATGTTGGTGCCGATGTCGTAGTTGTAGGTGCCGATATAGGCGACGCGCAGCGCCTTGTCCTTCTCGAGCAGGTCGGAATCCCAGGTCAGCACCGGGATGCCGGCCTCCTTCGCCGCCTGCAGGGTCCGGCCCATCGCCGCTGCGTTCGACGGCGACACCGCGATCCCGTCGACCTTGCGCGCGATCAGGTCGTTGACGACCTGCACCTGCTCCTCGCCGCCGCCATGCTCGCCCGGCCCGATATACATGCACTCGATCTTGCCGTTGCTCTCTTCCTGAGCCTTCATGCAGCCGTCGCGAGCCTGATCGAAGAACGGGTTGTTCATGTTCTTCGGCACGAGAGCGAAGGTGTACTTGTCCTTCGTCTGCGCCTGCGCGTCGACACTGCCGAATGCGGCGACGACCGCCGCCGCGACGCCCATTATCAAGATCTTCTTCATCGTATCTACCTCCCTGGATCCATTTTCCCCGGTGCCGCCGGCACCGGCGCGGACGACCTGCAGGTCAGTCCGACTTCCTCCCGCGGATCCGCTCGAGCAGAACCGCCAGAACGATGAAGGCACCGACGAAGGTGCCCTGCCAGTTGCTGTCCACTCCCGCCATCAGCAGAGCATTGCGGATCACCTCGATCAACGCCGCACCGATGAACGCGCCATAGGCACCGCCTTCACCGCCCATCAGGTTGGCACCGCCGATCACGGTGGAGGCGATCACGCGCAGTTCGTAGCCCGTGCCGAGCGCGTTGATGGCCGAGCCCTGCCAGCCCACGATCATCACCGAGCTGATCGCGGCGGTCAGGCCGGAGACGATGTAGGCCTGCATTTTGATCCGGTCGACCGGCACACCCGTCAACCGCGCAGCATGCTCGTTGCCACCGATCGCGTAGAGGTAGCGGCCCCAACTACTCAAGGCGAAGGCGATGGCGAACACGACCGTCAGGACGATCAGCATCCAGACTGGATTGGCAATGCCGAAGATGGCGCCGCCGCCGATCCAGTAGAACTGCTCGGCATAAGGACCGAACTCGTAGATCATCTTGTTCTCGGACAAGACCACCGCCAGTGACCGGCCCACCGACAGCATGCCCAGCGTCACCACGAACGGCGGCAGGCCGAGATAGGCGATCAAGGCGCCGTTCACGGCGCCGATCACCACGCCGGTGGCAAGACCGGCCACGACCGCGACCAGCCAATGATACTCGGCCTGCAGCAGCAGCCCGCATACGACGCCGACCACGCCCATGATGGAACCGACAGACAGATCGATGCCGCCGGTCAGGATCACGGCGGTCATGCCCAGCGCCATGATGCCGATGAAGGCAAAGTTCCGCGTGATGTTGAACAGGTTGTCCGCCGTCAGGAACGTCGGCTCGATCCAGTTCATGACCAGGCAGATCAGCGCCAGCACGATCGTCACCCAGAAGGGCTGGCTGGCCAGGATCTTCTGGACGAGCGAACGCTCGCGCAGCGCGGTGACCTCGTCGATTCGCGCAAAGTCCTGCGTCGCGACGGGCTGCTGTGTCGTGTCGGTCATGGTTGGCCTCGGCTCAGGCTGCGCGGATCGCGCCGGTGATGAGGCCGGTGACCTCTTCGGGTGAACTCTCGGCGATCTTCTTGTCGGCGACCTTCGTGCCGCGGCGCATGACCACCACCCGGTCGCAGACGGTGAACACGTCCGGCATGCGGTGGCTGATCAGGACCACGGCGATCCCCTTGTCCCGCAGGCGCAGGATGAGGTCGAGGACCTCCTTGACCTGGCGCACCGAGATGGCCGCAGTCGGCTCGTCCATGAGGACGACCTTGGCGTCCTTGAGCCGCGTCCGGGCGATGGCGACCGCCTGGCGCTGCCCACCGGACATCCGCCGTACTAGGTCGCGCGGGCGCGTCTCCGACTTCAGTTCCTGGAAGATCTCGGCGGCCCTGGCATACATGGCCGGGTAGTCCAGGATCTTGAACGGGCCGAACCTCTTCTTGGGCTCGCGCCCCAGGAACACGTTCTCTGCGGCCGTCATGTTGTTGCACAAGGCGAGGTCCTGGTAGACGACCTCGATCCCGCGCTCGCGCGCATCCGCCGGCTTGTGGAAATGCTGGGTGTGGCCTTCCAGGCGGATCTCGCCGGTGCTCGGGCGGAAATTTCCCGCGATACACTTGACCAGCGTCGACTTGCCGGCTCCGTTGTCGCCCATCAGGCCGACGACTTCACCCGGATCCAGGTCGAAATCGACACCGCGCAGCGCCTCAATGGCGCCGAAATGCTTGCTGATGTCGCGCAGCTCCAGCAGCGCCATGCGCCCATCGCCTCCCCATGCTCGTCCCACCTAGGCGGAACGGCTCCTTATTGTTGGCAGCATACACGGGCATTGAGGGCCGTAAAGTCGGATTAATCATACCTGTCACCCCTGGGTACCCCTGCCGAGCCGCCCGACGAACCGCCGGATCCGCGCCGCCGCCACCTCCAGGCGCTCGTCGGGCACGGTCAGGCTGACCCGGACATGGCCTGCCGCCGGGCCGCCGAACGCATCGCCGGACAGGACGGAGACGCCTTCCTCGTCCAACAGCCGCGCGGCGAACGCGTCCGGGCCAAGCCCGCTCGGGCGGACATCGACCATCACGAACATCCCGCCGGCAGGCGGGCGGACGAGCAGGCCCTGCACGCCGTCCAGGTCAGCGCAGAACCGGTCGCGCCGCCGGCGATAGGCCTGCCGGTGCTGGACCAGCTCGGGATGGTCTTCCGCCAATGCGACCAGGGCGGCGTCCTGGACGAAATCCGGCAGCCCGTAGAGCATCGCGAGCGCCAGGTCGTGCACGACGTCCACCACCCGCTTCGGCCCCACCACCCAGCCCACCCGCCAGCCGGTCATCGCGTGCGACTTGGACAGCGAGTTCACGACGACCGCATGCTCCTCCATGCCGGGCATGCCCGCCGGGCTCACATGCCGGCCCTCGTAGACCAAGTCGGCATAGACCTCGTCGGAGATCAGCCAGAGGCCGTGCCGCCTGGCCAGCTCGCACAGGGCCAGGACCTCGGCGCGGGTCAGCACCGCGCCGGTGGGGTTGTTCGGCGAGTTGACCAGGATCGCCCGCGTCCGGGGCGTGATCGCGGCGGCGATCGCGGCCATGTCCGGCCGGAAGCCCGTTTCCGCCAGGAGCGGCACATGGACCATGATGGCCGCCGCCGCCGCGATCGTGGCGGGGTAGGTGACGTAGGCCGGGGCCGGCACCACAACCTCGTCGCCCGGGTCGAGCAGGCATTGGCAGGCGGCGAACAGGGCGCACTGGGCGCCTGCCAGCACGATGATGTCGTCCGGCGACACGGTCCGCCCGGTCGTGCGCTCGTGGGCGCGGGCGATCGCCTGCCGCAGCGCCGGCTTGCCGGCCACGTCCGCATAATGCGTCCGCCCCGCATCCAGCGCGTCCTTGGCGGCCTGCCGGATCCGGAGCGGCGTGTCGAAGTCCGGGTCGCCCACGGAGAGCAGGATCACGTCCTCGCCCCTCCGCGCCCGCTCGGTCGCACGGTAGTGGATCTGCCAGGCATCGGTCGCGGGACCCTGCAGGCCCTGGGTCCAGCCAGCGAGCGCAGGTAGCTTCAAGGTCGACCTCCCTCTTTACGCCTGGCCATTGCACACTTCACGATGTGCCAGAACCGCGAGCGCCCATTCTTGCCCGCTCCCGCCTGGAGATGCCATGACCGACGTCCGCCGCCTGGAGCCCCGCGACCGCCAAGCGTGGCAGGAGCTGTTCGCGCAGTACAACCGGTTCTATCGCGCGAGCGTGCCGGACCAGGTACGCGACATGAACTTCGACCGCCTGTGCGATGGCGACGCGCTGGTGGGGATCGTGGCGGTGGACGAGGCGGACCGGCCGATCGGGCTCATGCACCTCGTGTTCCACCCCTCCACCTGGTCCGGCAACGGCTACTGCTATATCGAGGACCTGTTCGTCGACCGGGCTAGGCGCGGGTCGAACGTGGCGCGCAGCCTGTTCGCCGAAGCCTACAGGATCGCGGATGCCCGCAAGGCGGACCAGGTCTACTGGCAGACCCAGGAGTTCAACGCGCCGGCCCGCTCCCTCTACGACACGGTCGGGCAGCGGACGTCGTTCATCGTGTACCGGCGCTGAGGCGTCAGGAGCCCGGCAAGCCGCCGCGGTCGGCGACCAGCGCCGCCATCGCGTCGTCGCCATCCTCCGCCTGCAGGCCGGCATGCACGCCCGCCCGGTCCGCCATCGGACGGTTCTGACTGACCTTCCACTTGCCCTCGATGCGATCGATCGGGATCTCGACGCCGACGATGCCGCGCAGCTGGGCGGCGATGAACGGTGCCGGCGCATCGTCCACCGCCCAGGGATCCGCACGGGCAGCCTCCTGCGCGGCCGTGAGGTCGGCGATCTGGCGGCGCAGCCAGTCCTGGTCCTCGATCACGGCCGGGCGGCCCCAGGCCTGGACCATCGCATAGTTCCAGGTCGGCACGACCTTGCCGGTCTCCATCTTGGTCGCATACCAGGATGGCGTGATGTACCGCTCGGCCCCCTGGAACACGACGAGGCAGCTGTCGGCCCTGCGCAGGTCCTCCCACTGACCGTTGGCGCGCGCCAGGTGGGCGCGCAGCGTGCCGCGCTCGCCGGCCGCCGGATCGATCAGGAACGGGATCAGATTGGCCATGAGGCCGGACGGCCCGGCGCTGACCAACAGGCCCAGCGGATGGGCGCGGATCAGGGCGTGCTGCACCTCGAGGCGATCCTCGCGGAACAGAGTGGGCTGGTACATGGAGGTCGGTCCACCGGCTGGGCCAGGCCGGCTGCCCGGACCTGGGTTCACCGGGGTTGTCGGCCCAGGCTCATCTTGCGTCAAGAATCCGGCCGGCCGGACCCGAGCTGCTCCAGGAGCCAAAGCCGGAAGGCCCGCATGGCGGGGGTCTCGGCGCGGGACTTCAGGCGGGTCAGCCAGTAGTCGCCCATGGGGATCTCGACCTCGAATGGCCGGACCAACCTGCCCTGGGCCAGCTCGCGCGCGAACAGCCGCGAGGGCAGGAGGCCTACGCCTGCGCCCTGCGCCGCTGCCTCGGCCATGGTGAGCGAGGAGTCGAAGACGAAGCCGCGCAGCGGCGGGCAGGCCAGACCGACCGCCTCGAACCAGCGCGGCCACTCGTCGACCCGGTAGGAGCGCAGCAGGACCTCCCGGCAGAGATCCTCGGGCTTGTGCAGCCTTCCCACAAGTTCGGGCGCGCAGACCGGCGAGAACGGTGCCGGGAACAGATGGACGGCCTCGGTGCCGTGCCAGGCGCCGTCGCCGAAGCGGATGGCGACGTCCAGGCCTTCGCCGGCGAGATCGACCCGGTTGTTGTTCGTGAGGATGCGCAGGTCGACGAAGGGATGGGCCTCCTGGAAGGAGCCCAGGCGAGGCAGCAGCCATCCGGTCGCGAAGGTGCCGACGACCCCGACGGTCAGCACCTCGCGCAGATGACCACTCTCGAACCGGTCGAGCGTCGCGCCGATCCTGCGGAAGGATTCCGCGATCTCGGGCAGCAGGGCCATCCCCTCGTCGGTCAGCGCCAGCCCGCGCGGCAGGCGCCGGAACAGCCTGGCCCCCAAATTTTCCTCAAGGGTCTTCACATGATGACTGATGGCTGCCTGGGTGACGCAGAGCTCCAGCCCGGCCCTGGTGAAGCTGAGGTGGCGGGCAGCGGCCTCGAAGGCGCGCAACGCGTTCAGGGGCAAATGGGAGCGGTTCATGCTGTGACCCGAGATTTTCTTGTGCCTCAGCCAAGGAATGGCCGTTTGTCCAGTCCCAGCGTTCCGCCCAGCCTGCGCCCGCCAAGCAAGGAGAGATGCATGATCGGTCGACGGAGCCTCATCTGGGGGAGTGGTACGGCGCTGGCTTTCGCGGGCCTGGCGGGCCGGGTTCGAAGGGCCGGGGCCGCCGGCATGTTCGACGGCCTCGAAGCCGAACTGGCGAGGATCGAAGGAGCGAGCGGCGGTCGCCTCGGCGTGGCGGTCCTGGACATGCAGGCAAGGACAGGCGCTGGCCACCGGGCCGACAAGCGGTTCCCCATGTGCAGCACCTTCAAGCTGCTGGCAGCAGCGGGGGTGCTCAGCCGTGTCGATGCCGGGCAGGCGACACTGGAGCGGCGCATCGTCTTCGGTGCGCATGACCTCGTGCCCTACTCGCCCGCCACCGAGGCCCATACGGGCGAGCCGGGGATGACGGTGGAGGAGCTTTGCGAGGCGTCGGTCACGCTCAGCGACAACACGGCGGCGAACCTGCTCCTGGCCGAACTGGGCGGGCCGGCAGGCCTGACGAGCTTCGTGCGCACGCTCGGCGACGAGGTGACGCGTCTGGACCGGATCGAGCCCGGGCTCAACGAGGCAGCTCCCGGCGATCCGCGCGATACGACCACGCCCGCCGCCATGCTGGGATGCATCGAGGCCCTGACGCTCGGATCCGCCCTCTCGGCACCCTCCCGCGACCAGCTCGTCGCCTGGCTGGTCGGGAACAGGACGGGTGCCAAGCGCATCCGGGCAGGCCTGCCCGACGGCTGGCGCGTGGGAGAGAAGACGGGGTCAGGGAACAGGGGCACGGCGAACGATGTCGGCCTCTTCTGGCCGCCAGGGCAGCCACCAGTCCTCTTGACCGTCTATCTGACCGAGAGCCAGCTATCCGATGACGGACGCAGCGCCGTCATTGCCGATGTCGCCCGCACCGTGGCGGCAAGGCTGGCCTGAACGGGCACGGCGCGTGGTTGCTCTCAGGTCCGGTCGAAGATCGCCTGGATGGCTTTCGCATCGCGCGTCGTCGTCAGCGCCAGCTGGAGCAGGGCGCGCGCCTTGCCCGGCTTGAACTCGTTCGCCACCACGAAGCCCAGCCGGTCGTCGTCGACCTCCGCGTTGCGCATCACGGTGCCTTCCCCAAGCCGGGTGGCGCGGACCACGGCTAGGCCGGCGGCGGCCGCCCCGGCCAGGGCGGCCAGGGCAGGGGCCGTCATGTTGCCGTTGCCGACCCCGGCCACGACCAGGCCGCGCGCGCCGGCGGCGCAGGCGGCATCGATCAGCTCGCGCGTCATCCCGGCATGGGCGTGCAGGATGAAGACCTTGGGCAGGTCCGTCCGCTGGCCCAGCTCGAAGACGGGCGGGCGCGTGGCTGGAGGCGGCTGGTGGAAGATGGCGCAGCCCGTGTCCACCAGGCCCAGCGGGCCGCGCTCCGGTGCGCGGAAGGTTTCGACGCGGCTGGTGTGGAGCTTGTAGGCGTCGCGGGCCGACAGGATGGTGTCGTTCATCACGACCAGCGTGCCGCGCCCCGTGGCTGCCGGGGCGGCGGCCACGGCGACGGCGTTGAACAGGTTGAGCGGCCCGTCCGCGCTGATCGCCGTGGCCGGACGCATGGCCCCGGTGAACACGATCGGCTTGAAGGTCGCCACCGTCAGGTCGACGAAGAAGGCCGTTTCTTCCAGCGTGTCCGTGCCATGCGTCACGACGATCCCGTCCGTGTCCGGCCGGGCGGTGACAGCGGCCAGGCGGCGCGCGAGGGTGAGCCATACCGCCTCGTCCATGTCCTGGCTCGGGATGTTCACGACCTGCTCGGCCGTGACCGCCGCCAGCTCCTGCAGGTTCGGCACGGCCTCGACCAGCGTTTCCACGGTGGACGCGCCGGCCGTGTAGCCGTGCCGGGCAGGATCGGCCTGTACCCCGGCGATGGTTCCACCGGTTGCCAGGACATGGACTTTTGGCTTGGCGGCCGGCGAGGCGGTGGGCGATGGCATGGCAGAAACGACCCGTTCACGGACGTTGCGTGCGTCGGCCGATCCTAGGCACCCGGCCGGGACCACGCCACCGCCTGCGCGGCATCGCCTATTCGCCTCAATAGCCCAGGGTCAGCACGATGCTGTCGGTGGACAGGAGGGGCTGCCACTGGCGGATCAGGGCGCGGTACAATTCGCCCACAGGGCGGATCTTCCGGTCGAGGTCGAAGAGGCCCAGCCTGTTCACCCGCCCGGCATCTTCGCGCAGCGCCGTGTCCCAGTCGACCTGGTCGGTCAGGCTGTACCAGGTAAAGCCCACTATCGGGATGCCGTCCTGCTTGAGCCGCACCATGTTCGCCCATTCCTTGCGCAGCCAGGCGACGCTGCGCGGTTCGACGATGTTGGTCTCGGTGTGCATCATCGGCAGGCGGTAGCGGTCGAAATACTGACGGCAGAGGATGTAGTAGCCGAAGATTTCGCCGGACGCCGACGTCCCGCCGTCGCACGCCACCAGGTGCTCGTTGGTCTCGTAATAGTCGGTGCCGATGATGCAGTTGGCCTTTACCCGGTGCTGGGCGAACCAGTGGTAGTCCTCGGCCTTCATCCCGTTGCCCAGCAGGTACTCGAACATGCTGGCGGAGAGTGGGTAGCCATAGGTGAGGTCCAGCGGCAGGAAGCGCTTCTCGTTCAGGAACCTGCACTGGGCGAGGCACTCCGGGTCCTCGGCATGGAAGTACTCGGAGCTCTCGCTCTGGATGAACGTCGCGGTTGGGCGGACCTTCAGGATGGCTTCCATGGCGAGCACGTTCGCCTGGCACAGATGCTTGATGGCCCGCACGAACGCGTCGTCGGTGAACAGCCGCTCGTTCCACCAGCCATAGCGGGCCGAGAACATGGCGGTGATGAAGATCTCGTTGACCGGCGTGAACAGGTGGACCCAGGGGTAGCGCTCGGCAAAGGCCCGCGCGTACTCGGCGAAGTGCCGGGGGAAGTCCGGGTTCTGGAAGCTGCCCAGCCAGTCCGGCAGGCCG
>NZ_DATAGQ010000179.1:0-20595 GCF_036263595.1 Geminicoccus sp.
GGGCGAGATGGCGCAGTTCGGTGGCGGGCAGGTCTTCGCGAATGGCCAGTGCTGGCATGGCTGGGTCCTCCAGCCCACAGCTTACCATGCCTCCAGCCAACTCAGGTCCTCAGATCAGATCTTCGGTGGCTTGGTATAACCCCCAGGCGCAGCGGACCGCTCAACACCCGGCGGTGATGACGGGCATGGTCCTCGAGGTCGCGCACCTCGGTCAGGACCGTGCGCGCCCGCCGCACGATCTCCCGGCCGATCTGGGTCAGCTCGATGCCGCCGCGGCAGCGTTCCAGCAGCTCCACCCCGAGCTGCGCCTCGAGCTCCTGGATCTGCATGGAAAGGGCGGGCTGCGTGACATGGCAGGCTTCCGCCGCGCGGCCATAATGGCGGGTGTCGGCGACGGCCACGAGGTAGCGAAGCTGTCGGAGGGTCGTCATCAGCGATCAGTTTAGCTGATCGATGTGCCAAGGCAATCCGATTGGATCTGATCGGATGGGCCCGACAGCTTCCAGCCAGCATGCATGTGGCGGAAGGTTCGAATGATTGCCCCTCCTCGTCTGACGACCACCGCGGGCGCCCCCGTCCCGGACAACCAGAACTCGCTCTCCGCCGGTCCGCGCGGGCCGCTCCTCCTTCAGGACTACCAGCTCATCGAGAAGCTGGCGCACCAGAACCGGGAGCGGATCCCGGAGCGGGTGGTCCATGCCAAGGGCAGCGGCGCCTACGGGACGCTCACGGTCACCCCGGACATCACCCGCTACACCAAGGCCGGGTTCCTGGGGGCGGTCGGCAAGACGTTCGAGGTGTTCCTGCGCTTTTCGACCGTGGCCGGCGAGCGCGGAGCGGCCGATGCCGAGCGGGACGTGCGAGGCTTCGCACTGAAGGTCTATACCGAGGAGGGCAACTGGGACCTGGTCGGCAACAACACGCCGGTCTTCTTCGTGCGCGATCCCGTGAAGTTCCCGGACTTCATCCGCACGCAGAAACGGCATCCCACGACCAACCTCCGTTCGCCCACAGCCATGTGGGACTTCTGGTCCCTGTCGCCGGAAAGCCTGCACCAGGTCACGATCCTGTTCAGCGACCGGGGCCTGCCGCAGAACTACCGGCAGATGCACGGGTTCGGCTCGCACACCTATGCCTTCATCAACGAGTCCGGCCAGCGCCACTGGGTGAAGTTCCACTTCAAGTCGCTGCAGGGCGTGGAGAACTGGAGCAACCAGGAAGCCGAGCGCGTGATCGCGCGGGACCGCGAGAGTGCACAGCGCGACCTGTTCGGTGCCATCGAGCGGGGCGACTTCCCGCGCTGGCGCTTCTGCATTCAGGTCATGCCGGAAGCGGATGCGGCCAGGACCTCCTACGACCCGTTCGACGTCACCAAGGTCTGGCCACATGGCGAGTACCCACTGATCGAGGTCGGCATCCTCGAGCTGAACCGCAACCCAGTGCATTATTTCGCCGAAGTGGAGCAGGCCTCGTTCTCGCCATCCAACATCGTCCCGGGCATCGGCTTCTCGCCCGACCGGATGCTGCAGGGGCGGCTGTTCGCCTATGCCGATGCTCACCGCTACCGGGTCGGCACCCATTATGAGTCGCTGCCGGTGAACCGCCCACGCTGCCCCGTTCACCATTATCATGCCGACGGGCAGATGCTGGGCGATATCCCGACACGGGGCGATGCCTACTACGAGCCCAACTCCTTCGGCGGGCCGGCACAAAACGACCGGTTCAGGGAACCACCGCTGGCGATCGAGGGCTGCGCTGGCAGGTACGATCACCGGGCCGGCAGCGACGACTACAGCCAGCCAGGTGCCTTGTTCCGGCTGATGGACCATGCACAGCGCGAGCGGCTCATGGACAACATTCCGGAGGCCATGAGCGGCGTTCCGATGCCGATCGTCCGCCGTCAGGTAGCCCATTTCCATGCGGCCCATCCCGACTACGGGATCGGGGTCGCGACGAGAATGGGCCTTTCCGCCGCCGACCTGCCCGCGCGGGTCGCAGCGGAATAAGCCGGACAGAACTCGGAAAGGACATTTCGATGGACATGAACAGCAGCGGCCGTGTGGTCGAGATCGTGACGCCAGGAACGCCCGAGGCATTGAACGAGGTGCTGGCGTCGCGCGGGATCACGCCCGACCGCGTCATCAACGTCCGCTTCGAGCCGGCCAGGCCAATGGCGCTCGGCGACTGGCAGGCCAAGTACCGCGTGCTCGTGCGCGCGAGCTGACGCTCTCATCTCTTCTTCCTTCCTGAGCGAATTCATGACGGGCCGCCTACCCATCCTCTCTTGGGCGGCCCGCTTTTTTTGCCCATATCGCCAGAACACATGGGTTCTTCTCCGCGGAGGCTTCATGAAGATGATCCCGCTGATGGCGGCCCTGATGGTCATGGCCGGGGCGATCCTGCCGGCCGGAGCCTCCACCATGGATGCCTATCGCTGGAAGAACCGGGTGCTGGTCCTGTTCGCCGGGATGGACGATGCGCAGGTCGACGAACAGCGACAGATCCTCATGCCCCACGAGGACGGCCTGGCCGATCGGGACATGGTGATCTTCGCGGTGGTCGAGGACGGCATCCTGCCGGTCTATGGCCAGGCACCTGCGGCCGGCGAGGCGGCGGCGCTGCGGGCGGAATTCGGCGTGCAGCCGGGGTCGCCGTTCACCGCACTGCTGGTCGGCAAGGATGGCGGCGTGAAGTGGCGGGAGAACCGCCCGGCCGCGCAGCACGAGCTGTTCGGGCTGATCGATTCGATGCCGATGCGGCGCAACGAGCGCTAGTCCATCGGCTGGAGCAGCGGTTCCAGGCCATCGGGAAACAGCCTGACGCCTTCAGGCAGCGCAGCCGGCAGGAACCATCGCGCGGTGCAGGCCGCACCGTCATGCTCCGCAAAGCGGATCTCGTCCGGCCCGTAGAGCCCGCGGTCGTGCAGGCGGATATTGGCCGCGAAGACGAACTCGTGGCCGAGCACGCCTTCATGCCGGTAGATGTTCTCCAGGGCAACCCATGGGCCGGCCACCGTCACGCCGGTGCCCAACTCCTCGCGAAACTCCCGGTCCAGGGCCTCCTTACGGGTCTCGCCGAACTCGACCGAGCCGCCGATCGGGCGGACGCCCCTGATCCGGCCATCGTCGCCCTCGACCTCGGCTGCCAGCAGCCGGCCTTGCCGCCAGACGAGCCCGATCACGATGACCCTGATCCCGGCGTGAGGCCGCCAGACGGTCATCCGACGGATTCGGCGACTGGCTCGATCGTGACGATCTCCAGATCCTCGTCGTGGAAGCGCACGACCTCCCCTTCCTCCAGGCCGATCAAGGCGCGCGCCAGCGGAGCGGTCCAGGCGATCCGGCCGTCCTCCGGCGCGCTCTCGTCCTCGCCGACCAGGCTGATGACCTGCATCCGGTCATCCGGGTGGCGCAGCGTCACCGTCGTCCCGAACACGACCTGCTCGGGCTCGGCCGGCGGCTCGATCAGCTCGGCGCTCGACCAGCGGGCAGTCCAGTAGCGCAGCTCGCGGGCAATCCGGGCCTTGGCCGTGAGATCATCGGCCGGCGCATTCATGTCCTGAGCCCGCCAGTAGGCGAGCCTTTCCTCGATCTGGCGATAGCCCGAGGGCGTCACCAGGTTCCGCTCGGTGCTCACCGGACGGTCGGGCAGGGCGTCCGCCGTGTCGTCGTCCGTCTCCTTCACGAAAGCGCGGCTCATTTCTTGCTCTACTCCCTGCACATCGGTCGAGCAGCAAGGCTACGCCTTGTGCGCCGCGCGGGGCAACCCAGGAGATGGATCACCCTCGGCATGTTGCAGAGCACACATTCCCTGTTGTATCGACCACCGGGAGCATGAGGGGCCGATGTACGACGCCGCGTTCCTGAAGGGCCTCGAAGAAGGGTTGCGTTCCGCGCTTCCGGCCTGGGACCTGCCGACCGACGCGCCGCTGCGACTGCTGACCATCTCGGAGAACGCGACCTTCGTCGCCGACGATGAGCGCGCCGGCCGCCGCATGGTCTTCCGGGTGCACCGGCCCGCCTATCATACCGAGGAGGAGATCCGCTCCGAGCTCGGCTGGATCCAGGCATTGATCGCCGAGCGGGCGATCAGCACGCCGATGCCGCTACCGCTGGCGAACGGCGACCTGCTGGGTGCCTTTGACGACCAGGGTGCGCTCCGGCATGTCGCAGCGTTCGAGTTCATAAGCGGCGCAGAGCCGGCCGCCTCGGAAGATTCGGTGCCATGGTTCCGCAGGCTGGGCGCCATCAGTGCCCGCCTCCACCACCATACCCGCAACTGGAACCGACCCGGCCATTTCCGCCGCAAGACCTGGGACTTCGATGCGATGCTGGGCAGCCGACCACTCTGGGGCGACTGGCGGGATGGGCTCGGCCTGGACGAGCCGGGACGGGCCGTGCTGGAGCGGACGGCCGCGGTGCTGGAGCGCAGGCTGCGGGCCTATGGGCATGGCCCCGAGCGCTTCGGCCTGATCCATGCCGACCTGCGGCTCGCCAACCTGCTGGTCGAGAACGACCGGCTGGGCATCATCGACTTCGACGACTGCGGCTTCTCCTGGTTCATGTACGACTTCGCGGCCGCGGTCAGCTTCTTCGAGCACGACCCGGTCGTGCCGGCGCTGCAGGCGGCCTGGCTGGACGGCTACCGCAGCGAGGCCCATGTCACGCCCGAAGACGAGGCCATGATGCCGGTGTTCCTGATGCTGCGCCGGATGCTGCTGACCGCCTGGATCGCCTCGCATGCGGAGACGCCGACGGCGCAGGAGATGGGCACGCCCTACACGGCAGGGACGGTCGAGCTCGCCGAGCAGTTCCTTGCCGACCATGCCTGAGCGGCAGCCTGCCGCGGAGAGATCACGTGTCGAATGATGTCGCCCGGCCGGAAAGCCAGCAGATCCTGGCCCTCAATGCGTTCGATGCGCGGCGGGCCGGCCAGATGGATGCCGATACCGCGCGGCTGGTGGAGCGGCGCCAGCGGACCTTCGGGCCGACCTCGGTGCTGTTCTACGAGACGCCGATGCATGTCGTCTCGGCGAGCGGCGTCTGGATGACCACCGCAGACGGCCAGCGCTACCTGGACGTCTACAACAACGTGCCGTCGGTGGGGCACTGCCACCCCAGGGTCGTCGAGGCGATCGCGCGCCAGGCGGGGCAGCTCAACACCCACACCCGCTACCTCTACGACATCATCCACACCTATGCCGAGCGCCTGCTGGAAACCTTCCCGGCCGGCCTCGACAAGGTCACGTTCACCTGCACGGGCAGCGAGAGCAACGACCTGGCGATGCGCGTGGCCACGGCGGCCACCGGCAAGCGCGGCTTCATCGTCACCGACAACGCCTATCACGGCAACACGGCGGCGGTGACGGACGTGTCACCCTCGTCCATGCCGGGCAAGCCGTTGCCGCCGCATGTCCGGGCGGTGCGGGCACCCGACGTCTACCATGCGCCGACCGACGATCTGGCCGGCCGGTTCGCTGCCGAGGTGCAGGACGCGATCGACAGCCTGGAGGCGGACGGCATCGGCGTGGCCGGGCTGCTGGTCGACACGATCTTCTCCAGCGACGGCATCTATGCCGACCCTGCCCCGTTCCTGGGTCCCGCGGTGGCGGCGGTCCATGCGGCGGGCGGCCTGTTCATCGCCGACGAGGTGCAGCCGGGCTTCGGCCGCACCGGCGACGCGATGTGGGGCTTCATGCGCCATCAGGTGACGCCGGACATCGTCACGCTGGGCAAGCCCATGGGCAACGGCTTTCCCATGGGCGGGGTCGTGTCTCGGACCGACCTCCTTGAAGCCTTCACAAAGAGCGTCGGCTACTTCAACACGTTCGGCGGCAATCCGGTGGCCGCAGCGGCCGGGCTTGCGGTCCTGAACGTGATCCAGGACGAGGGGTTGGTCGCCCATGCCGCCGACGCCGGCCAATACCTGCGGGAGCGGCTGCGGGCACTGGCAGGCAATGGCCATCCCGAGATCGGCGACGTGCGCGGGGCCGGCCTCTATGTCGGCGTCGAGTTCGTCCGCGACCCGCTGACCAGGGAGCCGGACCCCGACCTCGCCAGGCGGGCGATCAATGGCCTGCACAAGAAGCGCGTCCTGATCGGCGCGGCCGGCCGGCATGGCAATGTGCTGAAGATCCGGCCGCCGCTCGTGTTCTCCAGGGAGAATGCGGATCAGCTGGTGCAGTCGCTGGAAGAGGTGCTGAGCATCTGACCCTTGGGTCGGCACTCCACAGAGGGCTCTGCCCCATGGCCCATCCAGACCTCAATCCAGGGAATGGACATGCATGGCTTTGCTGATCGCGGACTGAGCGTGCCGTATGGCCGCTTCGTCACGTGACCTGACATCGGTTGCAATGTCGATCCTGGAGCAGCAGGTCGACCAGAACGCCACCCACAACTTCCGCACGCCGGCACTGGAACTCGGTTCGGTCTACGGCCGGGGCCCGGCGGTGCATCCATTCCTCTACGACCGCAGCAACCCGTTCCGGCTGCTGCTGTCGCCGGACGGCCATGATCTCGCTCGCAACTGCCAGGAGATCGCGCTGAACGAATCCCTGACCGCTCAGTCGGGACAAAAACACGGTGGCGCGGGTGCTGGCGCCGCTCGGCGAGGAGGAAATCTGGTTGAACGTCGAAGGCGACGAAGGACCGGCACCCCTTTGGTTCTACATCCTGCGCAACGATCCTGATCAGCGGCCTTGCTACGCGGCATGAGCGAAAAGCGGAGGCCCGTGCACGAGCCTCTGCCGCTCAGCCCATCGCTTCGATCGCCCCCAGTGATTCCGGCAGCACCTGGCCGCCATCGATCACCAGCGTCTGCCCGGTAATATAGGCAGCTTCCTCCGACGCGAAGAACAGCGCGGCGTTGGCGATGTCGTCGACGCCGCCCAGGCGCTTCATCGGGATGGAGGCGGCCATCGTGGCGAGGTAGTCGTCGCCAAGGCCGTCCAGGCCCTCAGTGAAGATGTTGCCCGGCATCACGGCGTTCACGGTGATGTTCCAGGGGGCCAGCTCGATGGCGGCCGTACGCATGAAGCCGAGCTGGCCGGCCTTGCTCGCACCGTAATGGCTCCAGCCGGGATAGCCGGTGATCGGTCCGGTGATCGACGAGGTCAGCACGATGCGGCCCTTGTTCTGCCGCTTCATCGTCGGCAGGCAGGCTGAAACGGACAGGAAGGTGCCCTTCAGGTTGGTGCCGATGACATGGTCGAAGTCGGCGGCCGTCATCTCGCCGAGCTTGGCCGCCGGGAAGATGCCGGCATTGGCGCAGAGCACGTCGATGCTGCCGTAGCGGTTCAGGGCCTCGGCCGCCATCGCATCGCAGCTGGCTTGGTCGACCACGTCCGCGGCGAAGGCGGAGGCATGGTCGCCGATGCTGCGCGCCACCGCTTCCGCCTCGGCCAGATGGCGCGAGACGACCAGGACGTTCAGGCCGGCCGCGCCAAAGCGAACCGCGAGGCCGCGCCCGATTCCCTTGCTGCCACCTGTCACGATCACGGTGCGGCCTGCCATGGATTTGAGCATCTTATCGTCCCCTTGAACCCGATCGTGAGCAGAGCGCCATCCGCGAGCCAAGGGAAGGGGCGAATCGATCCGCCTCCTTCAGGCCTTGACCATGGCCGCGCGTACGGTGCCGGTTGCCTTCAATTCCTGTGCCAGCCAGGGCAGCGCCGCTTCGACCGCCTCAGGGAGGCCAGCAGGGGGATTGATGATCAGCATGCCAGAGCCTGTCATGCCGCGCCGGGCCTCGTCCGGCTCGATGCAGAACTCGATCCGGTACTGCCGGGTGATCTCGCTCTCCTTGAGGCCGCCCAGCATCCGCTCGGTGAAATGCCGGTCGATCACAGGGTACCAGAGCATGAAGGTGCCGGTGCTGAGGCGCCGGTACGCTTTGAGCAGGGCGTCCTGGACCTGGCCGTAGTCGGTCTTGATCTCGTAGGACGGGTCGATCAGCACGAGCGCGTGCCGTTCTGGCGGCGGGAAGATGGTCGGCAGGCTGCCCAGCCCGTCGGCCTTCACCACCGCGATGCGCGGATCGGTGCAAAGCAGAGAGGACAGGGCCGCAAAGTCGGTCGTATGCAGCTCGAAGCAGACCATGCGGTCATGGGCACGCAGAAGGCGGCGGGAGATCTCGGGCGAGCCGGCATAGGCACGCGGCCCGTCCAGGCGCACCCCTTCCAGCCAGTCCTTGAGCAGTTCCGGTGGCTCCCTCGATGTCTGCAGCAGGGGCAGGATGCCGCTCCGCCACTCCGCCACCTTCTCGCCCATGTCGCTCTTGAGGTCGTAGAGGCCGGCACCGGCATGGGTGTCGACCACGAGGATCGGGCGTGGGTCGGCGGCGATGATGGCCCGGTGGCCAAAGTGCAGGATGGCGTGCTTGAGGACGTCGGCGTGGTTCCCGGCATGGAAGCCGTGGCGATAGCTGAGCATGACATTCACAAAAGTCTGGCGGAGAGGGAAGAGTTGCTCCGGACCCGGGGTCGCGGGCGGGAGGCATGGCGCCGGTGCTAGTTCCTGGCACGGCTTCTATATGGCATTGCTGCACGGCGGTCAGCGGTCGTTCTACATGACGGTCTGCGTCGGCTGGAACTCGGCGCGGCAGGTCTGTAGCGTGGCGGCACAGCCGCACGAACGCATTCCGGAACGACATGCCCGACGACCTCGACGACCTGGCGCGCCTGCGGGCCGAAATCGACCGCATCGACGATACGATGGTGGACCTCCTGGTCGAGCGCATGGGCTATGTCGAGGCGATTGCGCGGGCGAAGGGCGTGGGCGACGGCCGCATCGCCATCCGGCCCGCCCGTGAAGCCTCGATCCTCCGCCGCCTGACCACGCGGGCCGGCAGGCGGCTGCCGGTCGCGGCCGTGGTGCGGATCTGGCGAGAGATCATCGGGGCGGCGACGGCCAGGCAGACGCCGTTTGCGGTCGTGGTGCAGGTTCCGCATGGCGACGTCACTGCACTGGAGCAGGCGCGCAGCCATTTCGGCATGGTCACGCCGCTGCTTGCCGCTTCCAGCAGCACCGATGCCCTGCGCCTGCTCATGGCGGGCGATGCCAAGGTGGCGGTGCTGGGGTTGTTCGACCCGGAGGATCGATGGTGGGCGAGGCTGCAGCCGACGCTCATGGAGGGACGCTACGTCTTCGGGTGCGTGCCGTTCGTCGCCGTGGACGGCATGGCCGATGCCTGGCTGTTCGGCGCGGTGACGCCGGAGGCCAGCGGCGACGACCTCAGCCTCGTCCGCCTGGAGGCCGACCTGGACGTGGAGCCGCGCCGCCTGGTGGGGCGCCTGGCCGAGCGCGGGCTCCAGGCGCGGCACATCGCCATGGTGCGCGGCAACGAGGGCTTGGCGATCCATCTTGTCGAGGTGCAGGGCTTTCTGGTCGGCCAGGAGGCTGAACTGGCCAGGACGCTGGCGCCTGTGCGACAGGAGCTGTTGCACTTCACCGTGCTGGGTGCCTATCCACGGGGCCTGATGAACGCCACAGCGGGCTGAACCCCACGCGCAGCCGCACGACGCAGAGAAGACGAGACGATCATGATCAGCGGGCCCCGGCCACGCCCGGGCATTCTCGAGATCACGCCCTATGTCGGCGGCAAGGCGGAAGTCGCCGGTGGCGCCAAGGCGGCGAAGCTGTCTGCCAACGAGACGCCGCTCGGCGCCAGCCCGAAGGCGATCGCTGCCTACCAGGACATGGCGCACGAGCTGCACCGCTATCCCGAGGGAGGCTCGACGGAGCTGCGCCGGGCGATCGGGCGTCGCATGAACGTGGATCCCGACCGGATCGTGGTCGGGGCCGGCTCGGACGAGCTGATCGCGCTGCTGGTCCGGGCCTATGCCGGGCCCGGCGAGGAAGTGCTCTACAGCCGGCACGGCTTCCTCATGTACAAGCTGGCAGCCCTGGCTGCCGGTGCGGTGCCGGTGTCCGCGCCGGAAACGCAGTTGCGGGCCGATGTGGATGCCATCCTGGAGCGGGTCACCAGCCGTACCCGCATGGTGTTCCTGGCCAACCCGAACAACCCCACCGGCAGCTACCTGCCGAGCGACGAGGTGCTGCGCCTCCATCGCGGCCTGCCCCATGACGTCGTGCTCGTGCTCGATTCGGCCTATGCCGAGTATGTCGATGCCGCCGACTACGATAGCGGGCTGGCGTTGTCGTTGAGCGCGCCGAACGTCGTGATGACCCGCACCTTCAGCAAGATCCATGGGCTGGCAGCGCTGCGGGTCGGCTGGATGACCGCCTCCGCGGGAATCGTGGACGTGATCAACCGCGTCCGCGGGCCGTTCAACGTCGCCGCCCCGGCGCAGGCCGCCGCGGCGGCGGCAATCGACGACGTCGAGCATCAGGCAGCCGCCAAGGCGCATAACGACCACTGGCTGGCTTGGCTTACCGAGCAGATCGGCGCGTTGGGCATCACCGTCTATCCCAGCGTCGGCAACTTCCTTCTTCTCGGCCTGCCCGACATCCCCGGGCATGACGCTCCGGCCGCCGCCGAGTACCTGGAGAAGAACGGCGTCATCCCGCGCGCCATGGCGTCCTACCAGTTGCCGCTCTGCCTTCGCCTGACGATCGGTACGGAGCGGGAGAACCGTCGCGTGGTCGATCTGCTGCGCAGCTTCATGGACGGAATGGCGCGGAAATGAGCAGGCCGTCCTTCCAGCGGGTCGCGATGATCGGCATCGGCCTGATCAATGGCTCCCTGGCACTGGCAATGCGGGAAGCGGGGCTGGCCGGCGAGATCGTGGCCTGTGCGCGACGGGAGGAGACCAGGGCGAGGGCGCTGGAGCTGGGCCTGTGCGACCGGGCGACCGCCGACCCGGCCGACGCGGTACGAGGTGCCGACCTGGTGGTGCTCGGTACGCCGCCGGCTGCCCTGGGCGAGGTCGCCAGGGCGATGGCGCCCGGCCTGGATCCTGCCGCGATCGTGACCGATGTCGGCTCTGTGAAGACGATGGTGGTGCGCGAGGTCCGCCCGCACCTGCCGGATCCGCGCCTCTTCGTGGGCGGCCACCCGGTGGCGGGGACGGAGCACTCCGGGCCGGACGCGGCCTTCGGCACGCTGTTCCAGAACCGACGCTGCATCCTCACGCCCGTCGAGGATACCGATCCGGCGGCGGTGGCGAAACTGGTGGCACTCTGGGAAACGGTCGGTGCCAAGGTCGACACCATGACCCCGGAGCATCATGACCGCGTGCTGGCGATCACGTCGCACCTGCCGCACTTGTGCGCCTACACGATCGTGGGCACCGTCGCCGACCTCGAAGAGCAGGTGCAGTCGGAAGTCTTCAAGTACGCGGCCGGTGGCTTCACCGACTTCACCCGTATCGCCGCGTCCGACCCTACCATGTGGCGTGATGTGTTCCTGAACAACCAGGAAGCCGTGCTCGAGATGATCGGGCGCTTCATGGAGGACCTGGTGGCGTTGCAGCGGGCGATCCGGTGGGGCCAGGGCGACATCCTGTTCGACCTGTTCACGCGCACCCGCGCCATTCGCCGGAGCGTCATCCAGGCGGGCCAAGCCTATGAGCGTAAGCCACAGCTGAAGGACCCTGAAGGGGAACCAGATGGCGAAGGGGTGACGGGACAGCTATAAGCCGTCACTGCGGCATGCAGGGCCTGCCTTCTGCTGTCGAGTGTTCGTTGTCGTGGTGTGCCGCCTGCCATGAGTTCATCCGATCTAGTCTGGACCTTCGGCTATGGGTCGCTGATGTGGCGGCCTGGGTTCGAGCCCGATGCCTTCGAGACGGCAAGGCTGGTCGGATTCCAGCGGCGCCTGTGCATCCGCTCGGAGCATTACCGCGGCACCTGCGAGCAGCCAGGCGTGGTGATGGGGCTGACCGAGGGCGGCAGCTGCATCGGCCGGGCGATCGGCTTTCGGGCGGAGCGGGCCGACGAGATCATGGCCTATCTCGATGCCCGCGAGCTGGTGACCAATGTGTACGATCGCCGGCTGGTCCCAGTGGAGCTGCTGGATTCCGGGCGGATCGTGGATGCCTGGGCCTACGTGGCGCGCCCGGACCATGACCAGTATATCGGCAATGCCGACGACGAGGTGATCCTCGCCATGATCCGCCAGGGGTGCGGGACGTCCGGCACCTGCCAGGAATATCTCGAGAACACGCTGGACCACCTGGACGAGATGGGCATCGACGAGCCGAGCTTGCGCTCGCTGGCCCAGCAGCTCTTAAAGGACGAGCTGCCGGTCAAGCCGGACTGATCGGCACCTCGATCAGGTTCGGCACGCCCGATGCGATGCCTGCCTCGATGGCGCCGGCGATATCGGCCGACTTCTCCACCCGCCTTGCCGGCACGCCCATGGAGGCCGCCAGGGCCAGGTAATCGATCGGCGGGTCGACGATGTCCATGGCGATGAAGCGGTTGCGGTTGGCGGACAGGTAGGCCGGCTGGGACTTCATGAAGTTCTTGAGGATGTTGTACTCGCGGTTGTTCATGACCACGAAGGTGACCGGCAGCTTTTCATAGGCGGCGGTCCACAGGGCCTGCGGCGAGTAGAGGGCGGCACCATCGCCCACCAGCGAGACCACCGGCTCGCGGCCGAGGCCCAGCGAGAACCCGACGGCGGCAGGCATGCCCCACCCCAGGCAGCCGCCGCGCATGAAGGAGTATTGCCGGTAGGACGGGCTGTTCAGGAACCGGCGGAGGTAGCCGGACGTCGCGATGGCCTCGTCGACGATCGCGACGTCGTTGCCGATGCCGCGGACCGCTTCCCGGGCGGCCACCATCGGCGTCGTGTGCGGCATTGCCAACTGGCCGTCGGCTGCGGCGTTCAGTTCGGCGCGGCGGGCGCGGCTCGCACGCTCCGCTTCGCCCATGAGGGCCGCATAGGCGGGCGCGTTGGGGACGGCTGCCTGTGCCAGGATCGGCAGGAGGGCGCGCAGCGAGGAACGGATGTCGCCGACAACGGAAAGCTGGGTCACGTAGGTGCGGCCGAGGTCGCGAACATCAGCCGACATCTGGTAGACCCGGCAGCTCGCCGGCACGGCCGAGCCCTCGGTGTAGAGGATGGTGATGATCGACTTCCCGCCCAGTGCGAAGATCGCGTCGTAGTCGGACAGGCGGGCAGCGATCTCGGTGGCCTTGGTTGGCAGATTGCCGGACCAGAGCGGGTGCCTGGTCGGAAATGGGATGTGCGACGGCCATGATGCGCCATAGACGGGGGCGCCCAGCATCTCCGCCAGCCGCACGACCTCGGCCGTCGCGTCGCTGGGGTAGATCTCGTCGCCGGCGATGACCGCGAGCCGGCCGGGCGGAATGGCGGCAAGGTCGGCTGCCAGCACGTCCAGGGAGCCGGCTACGGCGCAGCGGTCGATCACCGAGGGCTCGGCGATGCCGACCGTGCTCATCTCCTCCATCACGTCCATCGGAAAGGACAGGAAGACGGGACCCATCGGTGCGGCGCTGGCATCGTGGAAGGCTCGGCGTACCAGGACCGGCAGCTGGTCGGGATGGGCCACCTCCTGCGCCCACTTCACTGCAGGCGTGGCGATCTTCACGAGGTCGCCGAACAGGAGCGGATCGGTGATGGCGTGGCGCGAGTCCTGCTGGCCTGCCGTGACGACGAGGGGCGTCTGCATGACGCTGGAGTTAAGCAGGTTGCCCATGCCATGGCCGAGGCCGCCGGCTGTGTGCAGGTTGATGAAGCCCGGCCGGCGCGCCGCCTGCGCATAACCGTCGCCCATCGCGACGACACTCGCCTCCTGGAGCGCCCAGACATAGTGGATGTCGGGCATGTCCAGCAGCGCGTCCATCAGCGGCAGCTCGGTCGTGCCGGGATTGCCGAAGATGTACTCGACCCCCTCGCTGCGCAGGACTTCCAGGAGGACCGCAGCACCGCGGCGCGGGCCGGCCACCTGCTCCATGCTGGTGACGGGGGAGATCGGCATGTCGGGGCTCCGCTGCTGCTGGCTGCCCTCCCCGACTAGCGGTTCGCGCGGCCGGTTCAAGCGGCGCGAGGTAGCACCGCGGCGGTCTCGCCGAGCGTCAGCCTGATCATGCAGGGGTAGCGGTCGAACCGGGCATGGAGATTGTCCAGGTCGACGGCTTCGGCCGAGGCGAGATCGAGCGTGATCAGGCTGCCACCCGCATGCTCGCCGAACTCGCCCCAGACCACGCGCAGGCCAAAGCGCTGGGCGTCGGCAAGGATGCGGGTCATGCCGTCGATCGGGTCGACGACCAGGGCGGTCAGCCGGATCATCATGCGCTGCCTCGGAACGCTGCCCATCGGAGGCTCTCCCTGACGGCCGGATCCCCATGATCGGCCGGTGCAGCATTGATAGCCCAGCCCTGCCGATGACGTGTCCCGAACATTCATCTATCTGAGGCCTATGGCAGCATGGGATTCCGCCAGATGGCCAAGACGCAGAAGCCTCTCCCACTCACCGGATCACAGCCTGCAATCGGCCGCGTCGTGATCGACGAAATCGACCGGCGCATTCTGTCGGCGCTTCGTTCGGATTGCCGCCTGACGATGAGCGAATTGGGGGAGAAGGTGGGGCTGTCGGCTTCGCCTTGCTGGACGCGGGTGAAGCGGCTGGAGAGCGCCGGCTTGATCGCAGGCTACGTGGCGCTGCTCGATCATGCCGCCCTCGGGCTGCCCGACATCGTGTTCGTGGAGATCACGCTGAACCGCCACGACGAGCACGCGCTGGAGAAGTTCGGGGAAGGTCTCGCGCGGATCCCACAGGTCATCGAGGCCCATCTGGTGACAGGTGAGTACGATTACCTCGTGAAGGTCGCGGTGGCGGGAACGCAGGACTACGAGCGATTCCTGCGGGAGCAGCTCTACCGCATCGAAGGGATCCGCCATACGCGGTCGACCTTCGCGCTGCGGGCGATGAAACGCTCGATCGGGGTGGACCCGCTGCAGATCGCCTGAGCGATTCAGAAAGGGCCAAGACGGCGGAAGCGCGTGAGCCGCTTCCGCCGATCGTTGGTCAGGCACCAGTGAGGATACCTGCGGGAAGTGGTTCAGGATGACCAGACAGGATCGCCTTTACAGACGATCCTCATGTCGCGGCCTAGCAGCCACGTAGTATTCAACCAGCGATGTATTGAACTTGGTCGACGAAGGGCGCCTCGTCATCGACCGGAGCGACCGGGATGCCGTACGGCAGTAATGGCCGCTCAATCCTTACCCGGTGGAGTGATGTTTTCCATGACCCCTCATTTCCGGCCTCGCCATGCGCGGCTGCTCGACACTCGGTGGTTGGCTCGCGACACACGATGGAGGGTGATGCGAGCGGTCGGACAACTCTCACGCATCTAGGATAGTGTACTCGCAGGCGCGCCCGGTCAAGCGCGGGACGAAAGTTTTTGCGCGGATGCCAGCTCGGCAGTCGATCCACCCGCCTCCGCGACCAGCCGTGCCGTCGCCGTTTCAATGCGCTCTTCCAGTGTGCGCATGAAGGCTGCGCGCGCCAGTCCGGCCGGGATGGGCTCCAGGAACTCGATCACAATCGTGCCGGGCCGCTTGGCGAAGGAGCGTCTGCCCCAGAAGGCACCCGAGTTCAGGGCGACCGGGACGCAGGGCCGGCCCAGCTGCTTATAGAGGGCGGCGACGCCCGGCTTGTAGTCCGGCGGCGCGCCTGGCGAGCGCCTGGTGCCTTCCGGGAAGATCATGACGTGGCGGCCGGCCGCCATGGCGCGCTCGGCGCCGTCCACCAGCGACTTCAGCGCCTTGGCGGCGGCACCCCGGTCGATGCGGATGCAGCCGGACTTCACGAGGTAATGGCCGAAGACCGGGATCCTGGTCAGCTCGTACTTCAGCCCGACCGACAGCTCGTGGACGATGGTGTGGAAGGTCAGCGTTTCCCAGGCGGACTGGTGCTTCGACGCGATGATCACCGGCTCGGCCGGCAGATGCTGAAGGCCGCGAACCTCGTGGCGGATGCCGACCACCCAGCGCAGCAGAAAGATGATGCCGCGCTCCCACCGACGCGCGTAAGCGCGAACACCGGGGGCGTCGAGGAAGGGCCCGACCACCAGGATCCCGATCAGGCAGACGAGCGTCCAAGTCCAGATCAGGACGTTGAAGATCGCGGAGCGGATCAGCGTCATCGAGCAGGCAGCGCGTGGGTGAACAACCGGCCGAAGGCCGGCATGGGCTCGTCGATGCCGGCCAGCCGAACGGCGTGCCAGGCCATGGCATGGTTGGAGGAGGTCACCGGCTTGCCCAGCTTCGCCTCGATGGACGCCGCTTCGGCGGCAAGGCGGATGGACGTGCAGGAGACGAACACCGCCTCTACCCCTTCCTGGCCGCCCAGCTGCAGGACGGCGCGCTCGATCGAGCCGGGTGCGATCCGCCCGACCTTCCCGTCATCCTCCTCGTTGAAGGACCCGAACACCGGCACCTCCAGCCCCCGGTCCTCCAGATAGCGGATGATGCCGAGGTTGACGTCCTCCCGGTAGGGCGTCAGCAGCGCGATTCTTCTGGCACCCAGCGCCTGCATGGCCACCTGGGCTGCCGTGATCGGCGTGGTGGCGCGGGCTTCCGGCTTGCGCTCCCGCATGAGCGCCATGACATGCTCCTCGCCCAGCACCATCGACGCCGAGGTGCAGCCGAATGCCAGCACGTCGAACGGATGGCCCGGCAGCAGCAGCTCGGTCGTGGGGCCGATCTGTGGCTCCATCGCGCGCAGGCTGGCGGGCGTGATGATCGGGTCGACCGGGATCCGGGCATGGTAGAGACCGACGCCGGCCATGCCCTGGAACAGGCCGCGCCACTCGTACTCGATGGTCTGGTCGCACCCCAGCACGACCAAGCCGACCCGGGCACGCGGTGCGATCCCTTCGTCAAGCTCGAAGGGAAGGCGGTTCAGGACGATGCGTTCGAGCTGCGCGGCCATGGCGCGAGCGTCCTTTGCGCGGTGTGGAGCATGCTGGACACGTCGTGGGCCGGTTCCTTGCCCGCGATCAGGTCGGCCGTGATCCTTCCGGAGCCGCACGCCCAGGTCCAGCCCATATGGCCGTGCCCGGCATTGACCCAGAGATTGTCGTAGCGGGCCCGGCCGAAGATCGGCAGGGCGGAGGGGGTCATCGGCCGGAGCCCCGCCCAGAACTCGGCCTGATCGTAGTCGCCGGCGTCCGGGAACAGCTCTCTCGCCGCCGTCAGCAGGCCTGCAAAGTCGGACGGCTTGTGCGACCAGTCATAGCCGGCGAACTCGGCGATCGCGGTCAGGCGGACATGCTCGCCATAGTTCGCGAAGGCGAACAGGTTGTGCTCGTCGACACCGGACAGGTGGGGAGGGTTGTTCCGGCCGGCGATCGGGATGGTGACCGAGTAGCCCTTGACCGGGTAGATCGGCAGGTCGACCCCGATCGTGCGGCCGACCGTGGCGGCGTAGCAGCCAAGCGCCAGTACATAGGCATCCGCCTGGACCTCGCCCTTGTCGGTGACGATCCGGCCGACATGCTTGCCGCTCGTCTCGATCCGCTGGATCGACTCGTTCATGCGGAACTGAACGCCACGCGCGGTCAGCCAGTCGGCGATCTGCCGGGTGAACAGACGTGCGTCACCCGATTCGTCGCCCGGCACATAAAGGGCACCAGCGAAGCGGTCGATGATCGGCAGGTAGACGGGATCGATCCGCGCCGCCTCGACCGGCGTGACCCGGCGCACTTCCACGCCCAGCCGCCGCATGATGTCGGCGTTGCGGTCGCCACGCTCCAGCGCGGCGGGGTCGCGGTGAAGATAGAGTGCCCCGCCGCTGACGGCGCCATAGGCGACGCCGGTCTCCTCGACCACGCGGTGCAGCTGCGACTGGCTGTACAGGCACAGGCCGACCTTGCGCACCGTGTTGTAGGCAGCACGGTTGGTCGTGCAGTTGCGCACGAACCGCAGCGCCCAGCGCCAGAAATGCGGGTCCGCCTGCAGCTTGAAACGCAGGGCGGTGTCGTTGCGCCCGATCGAGCGCAGCAGCGTCTTCAGGGCCGCAGGCGATGCCCAGGAAAAGGCGTGGCCCGGCGCGATCATGCCGGCATTGCCGTAGGACGTTTCCGAGGCGGGCTGGGAGCGCCGATCGATCACGATCGGCTCGTGCCCGTCGCGAAACAGTTCATAGGCCGTCATGGTGCCGGCCAGGCCGGCACCGAGAACCGCTACCCGCATGATCGCGTCTTCCGGCCTAGGGGTCAGTCGAGGGCGGCGGTGACCATGATCTCGACCGTGTAGTCCGGCGTCGCGAGCTTGCTCTCGACGGTGGCGCGCGCGGGCGCATTGCCGGGGGCGACCCACGCATCCCAGGCCGCGTTCATCTCGGCGAAGGTCGAGATGTCGGAAAGCCAGATATTGGTCGTGATCAGCTTGCTCTTGTCGGTGCCGGCCTCGGTCAGGAGTGCATCGATCCGTGTCAGGATGTCCTTGGTCTGCTCGGTGACCGACTTGCCAGGTGCGCCGGCGGCGACCTGACCGGCGAGATAGACGACGTTGCCGTGAATGACGGCCTGGCTCATGCGCGGGCCCGGCTGGATGCGGCGGATCGTCATTGTGTTTCCTCCTGTGACGTTGGCTTTGCGCGGCATACATGAGCGATGGAAGGCAAGGAAGCGCCGGCCACGCGAGGAGGCGGGAAGATGCACCCGGAGCGCTGGGTACAGGTGAGGCCGGAAGGGCTCTACGTCGTGCCGGGCGACTTTTACGTGGACCCGATCCGCGGCGTGGCTCGTGCCGTCGTGACCCATGGGCACAGCGACCATTCGCGGGCCGGCCACCAGGCGGTGCTGGCGACGGCGGAGACGCTGGCGATCGCGCGGGCGCGCCTTGGCGAGGGAGCCGGCGTCGCCCAGCAGGCAGCGGCCTATGGCGAGGTCATCCGGGTCGGCGAGGTCGACGTCACCCTGCTGCCCGCCGGCCACGTGCTGGGCAGCGCGCAGGTGCTGATGGAGCACAAGGGCGGGCGGATCGTCGTCTCGGGCGACTACAAGCGCCGGGCGGACCCAACCTGCACGCCGTTCGAGCCCGTCCATTGCGACGTGTTCGTGACCGAGGCAACTTTCGGCCTGCCGGTCTTCCGCCACCCGCCGGTGCAGGACGAGCTCCGGCGCCTGCTGCACTCGGTCGAGCTGTTCCCCGAGCGCTGCCACGTGGTTGGGGCCTATACGCTGGGCAAGGCGCAGCGTCTGATCGCGGAGCTGCGCCTGGCGGGCTGGGACAAGCCGATCTTCGTGCACGGCGCGCTTGCCCAGATGAACGAGGTCTACCGTGCCTGCGGCATCGATCTGGGCGAGCTTCGGCCAGCTACGGCCGGCGTGAAGGGCGAGCCGCGCAAGGAGCTGGAGGGAGCCATCGTCGTGGCCCCACCCTCCGCCATCGCCGACCGGTGGGCGCGCCGGCTGCCGGACCCGGTCATCTGCCAGGCATCCGGCTGGATGCGGGTCAAGCAGCGCGCCAAGCAGGGCGGCATCGAGCTGCCGCTGGTCATCTCCGACCATGCCGACTGGGACGAGCTGCTGCAGACGCTGGACGATGTCGCCGCGCCGAAGGTGTGGATCACGCATGGTCGCGAGGAAGCACTGCAGTACGCGGCACGGGCGAAGGGCTACGAGGCGGAGGCGCTGAGGCTGGTCGGGTACGACGAGGAAGGCGCCTGACGGGCTCAGAGCCCGCTGTTCTCGTAGATCACGTCGAGCACGAACGGCTCGCCACCGACCGTCTCGCTCCGGAACTCGCTCCGCCCGATATGATCCTCGCCCATCCACCGCTCGCCGACCCTGCGCCAGACCTGGGCCCGGCGGCGGGCACTGTCGACCATCCAGATCTCCTGGACGGATGGCAGCTGCTTGTAGTCGTCGAGCTTGTCGCCCAAATCGATGCGCCGAGTCGAGGGCGAGTGAACTTCGATCAGTAGCGTGGGCTCCGCCGGCTGCTGGATGGCAGGCCCACAGACAACGGCGGCATCAGCCTGCCACAAGGTCTCGTCGCTGATTTGAAGCGGAACCTCGATCCTGACGTGACAGGGCGGCCGACTTCGCAGGCGGACGCCGATCTCCCGTGCCAGATTTCCGAGGATGACCTGATGCGCTGGCCCGGGCGCCGCCATTGCCCGCACCTGGCCACCTGCCAGTTCATACCGCGTGTCGGTCCCGTCGTCCCATTGAAGGAACTCGTCCACCGTCATCCGTAGATGCTGCGATGGCTCCGCCACGATGCTCCTCCAGTTTCCTGACATGATGACCCTAGCACGGCTCGACCAGCCAGGGCAGCACGTGGCAGGTTCCGCGCCGCCAACGAGTGGAGCCCGCATGCTTTCCTACGTGAATCTCGGCACGCACGACCTCCAGCGCGCCGCCAAGTTCTATGACGCGGCCCTGGCGCCGCTCGGCTACGTGCGCCTCGCCAACGTGCCGCGCGAGATCGGCTACGGGCCGAAGGGCGGCCAGGCGCGCCTGTGGGTGCTGCTGCCGTTCGACAACCGGCCGGCCAGCTGGGGGAACGGCACGATGATCGGCCTGGTCGCCAAGGACGAGGAGGCGGTGAAGGCGGCCTGGGAGGCGGCGCTGGCGAACGGGGGCATGGACGAAGGGGCGCCGGGGCCGAGACCGCAATATGGCGGCGGCTTCTATGGTGCCTATGTGC
>NZ_DATAGQ010000180.1:0-5346 GCF_036263595.1 Geminicoccus sp.
TTGGGCTGCTGCAGGCTTGGATAGACGACTACAACAATCTCCACCCACACTCGGCGCTGCGCTTCCAATCACCCGCCGAGTTCCGCAAACTCAGTGCTTAACCCAACCCTGGCTCTGTCCGGCCAAACGGGGTGCACTCCATCAAGTAACGTGATTGCAGTTCGCCATGCGAGAGGTTTAACGCGCGATTTAGAGGACATGTGGACGGCTGTTCCATCTACAGATCAGAAGCCTACCTTGGACGCGCAGGTATACGGCTCACGACGATCCGAAGTAGATGGCTCGCTAAGAATTCCATCTTTGCCGCTACTTCAGCTAAACGAGCCCTGATGGTGGCTTGGGCAGAGTTAGCTCGGCCACTCAGGCTGGGATGCAGGATGAATGGCTGAACAGAAGAACACCAAGCGCTACCGGGAAGAGGCTCTTAGGATCTTGGGTACCTTTGACAAAGAAGCTCAAAGGACCATCCAAGCGATCAACACGACAAACCCGCAGTGGATGTTTTATCTGCCCGTTGGGGGGTCCGTGGACATGGATCAGGTGGCCAAGAAGCTTGGCCGTATTGAACACCTCGCGCGTCAAGTCTTGAAGGCATATGACTGGCCTGATCGTAGCGGCCTTCAAGAGCCGCGTGGCTTCTATGGTGAGCGTTCATCCGACTGGACATTTCGGCCGATCGATCCGGATTGGCAGCCACAGCCAGGAGAAGGTCTGCGACACACGCAGGATAACGAGCCTAAGCCTTTCATCGATCTGCGCTGGCAAGCGTTTCGCACCATCGAAGCTATTGCCGCTTTTCGTTTTTCTGTGGAACGCGATGACCTGCCAAGTGCGGTGATGGCGGCAGCCGCCGCGCTTGGGTTCATCATGACGATTGAACACGAGCTCCAGGAGGGCGACCTCATCGTGACAGCCTTGGCTGTCACACGAAGGGGGCAACGTATACCGGCACCGGATGAGCCTCCTGCAGGGTATGCCACTCTAGCAGAAGCCGCCAGAAAGGCTGCCGAGGGAACTGGTTTGAACCCAGAGTCCATCGAGCGCCGGTGGCGGCGCAAGGGCATCCTCAGCCCAAGACCATTCCGCAAACCCGCCAGTAGACGCTCACGTGTTCGTGATGTCGGACACACTCACTCGTCCGACTAATTTCTGCTTACTGAAGTGTCTGGGCACATCTAGCCGTTTCGGCGGCATAGGATCGGACCAGACAAATGCCGCACTTTCCAAGCTTTGCTCCGCTGTCGGGGAGCAACGAGATTGAACCTCTTGCCGTAACGCTTTCCGAAGCAGAACGCATCACAGGTTTGGCTCGAGTCTCGCTTTACCGAGCTAATGCTCGCAACGAACTAATATTCATCAAGGCCAGAGCGCGAACCCTTGTTGATTACAAGAGTTTGCGAAACTTCATTCAGCAGCTGCCACGCTTCCACGGCCGTACTGGCCTGGGGGGCTAGTACCATGGCGGCGGCAGATTTGCGGGATCGGAACGCCATGACCGGTGCCAACCCGCTCGACTTTCCGATCGTCACCACCTTTGGCCCGAGCCTGTGCAAGACGTTCTGGCCGGGCGAGAACGGTGCGATTAGCTGCAAGACCTACGACAGCGCCAAGACCGTCCGGTACCGCGTCCACCGTGTCACGGGCCTGCACGACTTCTGGCGCCTGCAGATCAGCCTGCAGCAGCAACGGCGGTCCGCTCATGTCCGTGCTGCCCTGCGCTTAGGCGTGGATCCACGTCGCACCGAGCGCCTTCTGCATCGTCACGTCGAGCGTGATGGCGTGGTGCGGGAGCCGACGATGCTGGACGTGCGACGCTCTTACGTCCTGTTCGATTTGGACGGGGTGCCAGCACCAGAGGATTGGCACCGCCAGTTGGTCGACTTTTCCCGCCAGCTAATCATGCAGCACTTCCCAAGTTCCTTCCGCGGCGTCGGCTTCGTGGTGGTGGCGAGCGCTTCGGCTGGCATCAAGCCAGGCGCACGGCTCAGGCTGGGCTTCCTGCTCGACCAGCCACTGTACGGCCATGAGATTGAGCGGGTAATGGCGGGTGTGCCGATCGATCCAAGCACGCTACGGCCAGTGCAACCGATCTACACGGCAGGCCCGATCTTCCGGGACATGTTCGACCCGATCCCGCAGCGGGTCGGCTATGCCTGGCTGGATCGGGAGGTGGTACACCTCGAGGTGCCGCCGGAGCCGGCAAAGCCCAAGATCGGCCTGAACGCCTACCTCGTGCCGCGGGCATCTGAGCTCGGCGACGGCCTGACCCTAGCCCATCTCGCTGCTGCGATCGCAACCGCGCCGCAAGGCTCCCGCCACCGCAAGCTCTTCGGCTGCGCCTGGCGGGCCGGCGATCTGGTCGCTGCCGGCCAAGCCTCCGCGCATGAGGTCTTCCACACCCTCGCTAGCGCTGCCGTGCAGGCCGGCATTAACGACCCGCCCATCGAACTTGCCCGGATCATCAAGCTCGGCTTGCAGCAGGCTGCGGGCGGTGCCGCATGAGCGAGGGCTACTGGCAGCAGCTCGACGAGGGCGAAGAAGCCTTCCTGCGCGGCGAGTTGCCGCCAAAGCGTGAGCCGCCAAAGCCAGAATTGCTGTCGCTAATCGATGCGGCTGATCTGGACGGCCTCGATCCGCCGCCGCGGGAATGGCTCGTCGATGGCTTCCTCGCGACCAAGACCGTGGCGCTGTTCACTGGCAAGGGCGGGGCCGGGAAGTCTCGGCTCGCGCTCCAGCTCGGGGAAATGGTCCGGCGCGGGCACCCCTTCCTCGGCATGAAGACCCAGCCCTGCACGGTGCTCATCTACTCCTGCGAAGACGATGGCGACGAGCTCCACCGGCGCCGCGCCCAGATGCAACGCAGCCTCGGCATCCATATCCAGCCGCCTGGCCGGCTCCTCTTCGCGCCAAGGGTGGGCGCCAGCAACGCGTTGATGGCGCTTGATGCCCGAACTGGCATTTCTAGCATGACCCCAGCTTTCGCCACCCTGCGAGCCACGGCGATCGAGACCGGCGCAAGGCTGGTCATCATCGACACGGTGGCCCAGACGTTCCCCGGCTCGGAGAACGATCGGGCACAGGTAACCGCCTACGTGAACCTGCTGGCCGGCCTGGCGCTGGAGCTGAACGGCTGCGTGCTCCTGCTGGCCCACCCGCCAAAAAACGAAGCCGAGTACTCCGGCTCGACGGGGTGGGACGGCACGGTGCGTGCCCGCATTCTCCTGCATGAGAAGGACGATGATGGGCTCACCCGCCGCTACCTGAAGCTGGCCAAGAGCAACTACAGCCCGAAGTTCGAGCACGAGATCATCGTGGACGACTACGGCGTCTCGCATCTTGCCGAGCATCCGCCCACGTCGATGGCAGAGAAGATTGGAGCTTACCAGGACCTGGCACGCTACAAAACGATCTTCCTCTCGGCGCTCGACATCCTGACCCGCCAAGGGCGCGCCGTCTCGCACTCAAGCCGTGCGCCCAACTTCGCGCCCAAGGTGATCATCCGTGCCGACCTCGGTCTTGGCTGCTCGGTTAAGCAGCTGGCTGCCGCGATGGAGGCGCTCTTCAAGAGCGGCATCATCGTCGCCGGTGCCGTGGTCGGCAAAGGCTCTGATCGTAAGGCGATCTATGGCATCGCGCGGGCGGTGCCAAAGGGGCCGGCGGACCAGGATACCGCCGAAGCCGAACGGGATGAGGTCGCTGATTCAAAAGTGGTCGATCTGAATAGCTTTCGGCCTCCTCCACTATGACTGGCAAGTTCAAGACTGATTTGCTGGTAGGTCCGCGGGAAGGATTGCGGGAAGGTTCATATTCTGCGGGTAGGTACCCTCCCGCAGGTGCAGGTAAGGCTGCGGGCGGGTTAGTCCCCCTCTTTAGAGGGGACTATCCCGCACGCACCCGCACCCCCCTCCAAGCTGATGTCACCGCACCGAACCTTCCCGCAGCCACCGAGCATGCCAACCGTGCGCTGAACGAAGCCAAGCAATGGGATTGGCACCTCCTGCTCGGTAGTCTGCCCGTGCTGCTGGCACCCGTGGCGAGACTGAGTCCAGCGTTAATCGACCGGCTGCTCCAGTTCTGCCCAACCCTCGCCCACCTCCTCCATGAGATCCTGCCATGACGTGTCAGTGTGTAAGCTGCCTGCACGACCGGCTGCAGAGGATCGGCAACCTGCTCACCCATGGACGCACGGGCATGGCGGCAACGGCCCTCCACAGGTTGACG
Source organism: Geminicoccus sp. (assembly GCF_036263595.1). Lineage (NCBI taxonomy): Bacteria > Pseudomonadati > Pseudomonadota > Alphaproteobacteria > Geminicoccales > Geminicoccaceae > Geminicoccus > Geminicoccus sp. The sequence goes on from NZ_DATAGQ010000180.1 coordinate 4,222, forward strand.
TGCGAACTCGGCGCTTATGTTGCGCAAGCGGAGATGACAGCACCGATTGAGCACGAGCCCGCAGTGCTGACGAGCGCTGCCGTGTCTGTTCGCCGAGCACAGCGTCTTGCTCGCCTGCTGGCCAACCAGCCAGAGCTGCGGGTACTGGCAGCCAAGACCTTGCGTATCCGCCCCGTCGATATCGACGCCATCCAGTGCGGCCGTGTTCAGCTCTCGGGATCTCGCTGGCGACAACTATTCGATGTCCTGGAGCCACAAGCATGACCACGTGGACGAGAGCCCGAGCAAGTGATTGCGGGTCCTTCCTGACCTCTCTCGCAATGTGGGAGCGCGCAGCCCGGCGTTTCACTAGCTGCAGAGATTTTCGAACTGATCCACCACAGCAGACTGGAGTCCTAGAACATGGCGATGAGTCGGCAGTCCTGGTCGGTCAACGGCTTGGCAAACGAGTTCAACTTGGACCGCAGAACAACAGCCAAGCGGCTGGAGAGCGTCACGCCATGCGATCTTGGCCCTGAGGGTGGCCCAAGGTGGCGGATGGTGGACGCTGCGCCTGCATTGCTGAAGGTGGCGCAACCGGCGGCCAGACATCGTGCGTCCTTGCCTGCAGGGATGAAACTGCTGGCCGACATCCCGAACCCGGTTCACGCCGCCTGGGTGGGCGGCTGGCTCGAGCTGCTGATCAACATCCAGCCGCTGGTGGGACGTGCCCTTCTCATGGCCGATGTCCCGCACGACCAGGTCGACCGATGCAGCAAGCACGTGATGGTCTCCCTCGCCTGTTTCATGGAAGCGTCTGCTCACAAGGCCGGCATCCAGGTGATTGCCGATCACGATGGACTGGCGTGGGTGCCGATCGACGACATGGTCCAGCCTGATTGGGATGACCTGATCGCAGAAACAGCTGAACTCAAGGCGGCAGAAGCGGCCGGGGGATCTGAGGGGACGAGAACCAGGGATGCTGCTGTCGATTTTGACGACGATGATGATCGTGCAGCCGATCGGCTTGCTGGGTGAGCCTCAGCCCCGATCGGCAGGAACATAAGGGATGATCCCCTTCTCGAACGCGATCTCCTGCACCTCGCGCGGCATGGTCCGCAGGTCGACCAGGAAGCCGTTGACCTC
>NZ_DATAGQ010000181.1:0-11495 GCF_036263595.1 Geminicoccus sp.
CACACGCTTGAGCTCGCTCTTGGACTTCGAGAAGCCGATCGCCGAGCTGGAAGGCAAGGTGAAGGAGCTCCGCCACCTCGCCACCGGCTCCGACCTCGACCTGCAGGAGGAGATCGCGAAGCTGGAGAGCCGGGCGGCCAAGCTGCTCTCGCAGACCTATGCGAAGCTGACGCCCTGGCAGAAGACCCTAGTAGCGCGGCATCCCGACCGGCCGCACTTCAAGGACTATGTCGCCGGGCTGATCGAGGACTGGACCCCGCTGGCCGGCGACCGTGCCTTTTCCGACGACAACGCCATTCAGGGCGGGCTGGGCCGGATCCGCGGCCGCTCCGTCGTGGTGATCGGCCACGAGAAGGGCCACGACACGGAAACGCGGGTGCGCCACAACTTCGGGATGGCCCGGCCCGAAGGCTACCGCAAGGCGATGCGCCTCATGCGCCTGGCCGAGCAGTTCGGCCTGCCGGTGGTGACCCTGGTCGACACGCCGGGCGCCCATCCCGGCGTCGATGCCGAGGAACGCGGCCAGGCCGAGGCCATTGCCCGCTCGATCGAGACCTGCCTCAGCCTGGAAGTGCCGCTGGTGTCGGTCGTGGTCGGCGAAGGTGCCTCCGGCGGCGCCATCGCGATTGCCGTCGCCGATCGCATCCTGATGCTGGAGCATTCCATCTATCCGGTGATCAGCCCGGAGGGGTGCGCCGCGATCCTCTGGCGCGCCAACGACAAGGCACCGGAAGCGGCCGAAGCCTTGAAGCTCACGGCGCAGGACCTGCTCGCCATGGGCCTGATCGATGCCGTGGTGGAGGAGCCGCTGGGCGGCGCGCATCGCGGCAGAGCCACCACGATCGGGCGGGTCGGGGACGCCATCGAAAAGCACCTGAGCGAGATCGAGGCGTTAGACCGCGGCGACCTGCGCCGCAGTCGCCGCGAGAAATTCATCCGCATGGGGCAGCCGGTCGAGGTCTGAGGCCGACGCTCAAAGACCGCCTGCGCCCGGGCGCAGGTGGCGCCACGCTGCTGGCACCAGTGCCAGCAGGGACACGGCCAGCAGGGGCAGCAGGATGTCCGGCTCCGTCATGATCGACAGGTCCGGGCTTCCTCCCTCAGCGAACACCCGGGCAAGGCCCGACCCGATGCTGGCCAGCACGAAGGTCGCCGGTGCGATGCCAAGAGCGGTCGTGATCACGAAGGTCGAAAGCGGCACCCGCAGCAGGGCCGGTACGATGTTGACCAGCCAGAACGGGAAGGCCGGGACCATGCGGAGCACCATCAGGTAGCTCCAGGCATCGTCCGCGAGCCCCTTCTCCAGCTTGTACAGCCGCGGCCCCGCCCACTGGTGCAATGGTCGCCCCAGGCTTGAGCGGGCCGCCAAAAAGGTGACCACGGCCCCGATCGTGGCCCCCATGACTGACAGGACCCCGCCCCAGAAGGTCCCGAACGCAAAACCGCAGGCCAACGTCACCCAGAGCGCGATCGGCAGGAAACCGGCGACGACGACCGCATAGACGAGCACCGCGACCAGGGGTGCTGCCAGCGGGTACGCCTCCACCATCCTCCCGAATTGCCGGTGGTAGCGCTCCAGAGTCTCGCCATCGAGATCGCCCAAAAAGGCGAAGCCGATCAGACCCACCAGCACGAGCAGGCCGAACGGCAGGATTCTCTTCATGGAACTGCTCCCGGGCCGCCGCCCTTGTCACCGGCATGGGCGGAAGCTAGTTCGCCCGGCAGTGAAAGCATCGCCGAGGCCGCCTGCCCATGAACACCCGTGATCATCTGATGGGGCTGCTGGCCGAACTGGGCATCGTCACCGCGACGGAGGAGCATCCGCCGGTCTTCACGGTGGAAGAGGCCAAGGCTCATACTTCCCACCTGCCCGGCGGGCACTGCAAGAACCTGTTCCTGAAGGACAAGCGCGGTCAGCTCTATCTGCTGGTCTGCCTGGACGAGCAGCAGGTGCGGATCAACACGTTGCAGAAGAGGCTGGGTGCTGCCCGCCTCTCGTTCGGCAATCCCGAACTCCTCCTGGCCACGCTGGGCGTGACTCCGGGCTCGGTCACGCCGTTCGCCCTGATCAACGACGTCGAGCGCAAGGTCCAGCCGATCCTGGATTCGAAGATGCTCCGCCACGAGGTCCTGAACTACCATCCGCTCACCAACGATGCGACCGTGTCGATCCGCAGCGAAGACCTGCCGCGGCTCCTGACCCATTGGGGGTATACGCCCATCATTCTCGACCTGGATGAGTTGGCCGCTGAAAACGAGGTGGAGTGACACGCACCCTCCAGGCTGCCAATTTTGACAGTTGGCCACTTGGGTAGTTGACCGGCCCCGCCACGCGCCTACCCTAGCCGCACGCCAATTGGTGTCTGCGGGAGAGACCGCGCGCGAGCGCGGCGCCGAAGGAGCAACCGCCCCGGAAACTCTCAGGCAGAAGGACCGCAGAGGACACTGGCGCTCTGGAGAGAGGCCGCGTCGTGCGGTCCACCGAAGGGGAGCGAAGCTGTCGGAAGATCCTTCCGGCAACTCCGTGTAAGCTCTCAGGTACGGGACAGAGGGGGCGTTGCCGATCCGGGAGACCGGGCGGCGTCGCATCTCCCGGAGGTCCTGTTGACCGATCACCTCAAGACCACGCCGCTGAACGGCCTGCACCGAGAGCTCGGTGCGCGCATGGTGCCGTTCGCCGGCTGGGACATGCCCGTCCAGTATCCGACAGGCATTCTCACCGAGCACCTGCACACGCGCTTGGCCGCCGGCCTGTTCGATGTTTCTCACATGGGCCAGTTGGTCATCACCGGCCCCGATCCGGCTGCGGCGATCGAGCGGCTGGTTCCGGCCGACATCGTGGGGCTGGGCGAGGGCAAGGCCCGCTACACCACGCTCACGGCCGAGGATGGCGGCATCCTGGATGACCTGATCATCACCAAGGACGCGCCGGACCGGCTGTTCGTCGTGGTGAACGCAGGTGGTGCGGAAACCGACCTCGCTCATCTAAAGACCCATCTCGAACCGGAGCACCAGGTCGTCCATCTGGCCGATCAGGCGCTCTTCGCCCTGCAGGGCCCGAAGGCGGTGGAATGCGTGGCGCGTCTGGCGCCCGAGGTAAGCTCGCTCGGGTTCATGGAGAGCCTCGTCACCAAGGTGCAGGGCCTGGGCATGCGGATCTCGCGGCTGGGCTATACTGGCGAGGATGGGGTCGAGATCAGTCTGCCGCCCGACTATGCGGTCAAGGTGGCACGCACCTTGCTGGCGATGGAGGAGGTGAAGCCGATCGGCCTGGGAGCGCGCGATTCGCTTCGGCTGGAGGCGGGCCTGTGCCTGTACGGGCATGACATCGACACCACCACCTCGCCGGTCGAGGCGAACTTGGCCTGGACGATCGGCAAGCGGCGCCGCGAAGGTGGCGGCTTCCCGGGTGCGGCGCGGATCCTGCGCGAGCTGGCGCAAGGCCCGCAGCGACGTCTGGTCGGCATCAAGCCGGAAGGTCGGGCACCCGCCCGCGAGGGAACCGAGATCGTCGCCGCGGATGGAACGCCCATCGGCAAGATCACGTCTGGCGGATTCGGCCCGAGTGTCGGTGCGCCCGTGGCCATGGGTTACGTCGCCAGTCCGCATGCCGCTGCCGGCACACCCATCCAGCTTCTGGTCCGCGGTAAGCCGCTCGCGGCCACCGTCGTCAAGCTACCCTTCACGCCACATCGCTATGCCCGCCGAGGAGCCTGATCAGCATGACCACGCGCTATACCAAGGATCATGAGTGGGTCCGGGTGGAGGGCGACGTCGCCACCACCGGCATCACCGACCATGCCCAGGAGCAGCTGGGCGATGTCGTGTTCGTGGAACTGCCGGAGGTCGGCAGGATCGTCGAGAAGGGCGGCGACATGGCCGTCGTCGAAAGCGTCAAGGCCGCCTCGGAAGTCTATGCCCCGATCTCGGGAAAGGTCGTCGCGATCAACGACGCGATCGTCGCCGAACCGGGCCAGGTCAATCTTGGCGCCGAAGGAGACGCCTGGTTCTGCAGGATCGAGGCGTCGAACCTCTCGGAGATCGAGGAGCTGATGACCCGCGAAGCCTATGACGACTTCCTGAAGACGCTGGACTGAGGTGGCTCGCATGCATCATCCGGACGTATCGCTCTCCTCGCTCGAAGACCATGGCGCGTTCCGTCGGCGCCATATCGGGCCGGATGCGGCCGAGCAGGCGGCCATGCTCGAGACCCTCGGCCTGACCTCGCTCGACGAGCTGATCGAAGAGACCATCCCCGGCTCGATCCTGTCCAAGGAGCCGCTCGCCCTCAAGCCGGCCGCCGACGAGCACGAGGCGCTGGCCGAACTGCGGGCCTATGCCGCCCGCAACATCGTCACCACCTCGCTGATCGGCACGGGCTATTACGGCACGCGGACGCCGAACGTGATCCTGCGCAACGTGCTGGAGAACCCGGGCTGGTACACGGCCTATACCCCATACCAGGCCGAGGTCAGCCAGGGCCGGCTCGAGGCGGTGCTGATCTTCCAGCAGGTTGTCCAGGACCTGACTGGCATGGAGATCGCCAACGCCTCCCTGCTGGACGAGGCCACAGCCGCCGCCGAAGCGATGGCCATGGCGCTGCGGGTCACGAAGTCGAAGTCGCGCCGCTTCTTCATCGATAACGATACCCATCCGCAGACGGTTGCGGTGTTGCGGACCCGGGCCGAGCCGCTGGGTGTCGAGGTCGTCCTGGGCGACGCTGCCGGCGAGCTGCCGGCCGAACTCTTCGGTGCCCTGTTCTCGTATCCCGGCTCCTCCGGTCAGGTCCGTGACCTGCGCAAGCCGATCGAGACCGTGCGCGCCAGGAGCGGGCTCGCCATCGTCGCGTCCGACCTCCTCGCCCTGGCCATGCTGAAGCCGCCGGGCGAAATGGGCGCCGACGTGGTCGTCGGATCGTCGCAGCGCTTTGGCGTGCCGATGGGCTTCGGCGGCCCGCATGCCGCGTTCTTCGCGACGAAGGACGTCCACAAGCGCACGATGCCCGGCCGGCTGATCGGTGTCTCGCGCGACGCCCAAGGCGGCACGGCGCTGCGCATGGCGCTGCAGACCCGCGAGCAGCACATCCGCCGGGAGAAGGCCACCTCCAACATCTGCACCGCCCAGGTGCTGCTGGCGGTCATGGCGGCCTTCTATGCCGTCTATCACGGGCCCGACGGCATCCGCCGCATCGCCGCTCGTGTGCATCGGCTGACCCGGATCCTGGCCCGCGGTTTGGCCGCGGTCGGCGTGACCGTCGAGACCACGGCCTTTTTCGATACGCTGACCCTCCATGTGCCCGGCCAGGCAGCCGCCATCCTGAAGACGGCGCATGACCGGGGCATCGACCTTCGGCCGCTGGATGCCGACCATCTGGGACTTTCGCTCGACGAGACGTCGAGCCGTGCCACCGTCGAGGCCGTCCTGGCCCTGTTCGGCGACCGTGTCCTGTCGGTAGCCGAGCTGGACGAAGGCCTGCCGGGCGTTCTGCCCTTGCCCCTGCAGCGGCAGTCGGCCTACCTGCAGCATCCGACCTTCTCGCTCTATCGCAGCGAGACCGAGATGCTGCGCTATCTCCGTCATCTGCAGTCCAAGGACGTGGCCCTCGACCGGTCGATGATCCCGCTGGGCTCCTGCACGATGAAGCTGAACGCGACCGCGGAGATGATCCCGGTCACCTGGCCGGAGTTCGGCCAGATCCATCCATTCGCTCCGGCCGACCGCTGGCCGGGCTACCGGATGCTGCTGGACGACCTGGAGAACTGGCTGGCCTCCATTACCGGCTTCGACGCTGTCTCCCTGCAGCCGAACGCCGGCAGCCAGGGCGAATATGCCGGCCTGCTCGCGATCCGCGGCTATCACCGTGCCCGCGGCGACACCGCCCGCGACGTCTGCCTGATCCCGTCCTCGGCCCATGGCACCAACCCGGCTTCGGCGGCAATGGCCGGCATGAAGATCGTTGTGGTGGCCTGCGATCCGCAGGGCAACGTCGATGTGGGCGACCTCAAGGCCAAGATCGCCGCCAACGAGGGCCGGATCGCGGCGCTCATGATCACCTATCCCTCGACCCATGGCGTATTCGAGGAGACCATCCGAGAGATCTGTCGCCTGGTGCACGAGGCCGGCGGCCAGGTCTACATGGACGGCGCCAACCTGAACGCGATGGTCGGCCTGTGCCGTCCCGGCGAGATCGGCGCCGACGTCAGCCATATGAACCTGCACAAGACCTTCTGCATCCCGCATGGCGGTGGCGGCCCCGGCATGGGACCGATCGGCGTGGGGGCTCATCTGGCGCCCTACCTGCCGGGTCATCCGCTGATGAAGGACGTCAACCCGGCCGCGGCGGATGGCGAGCCGGACCACACCGTCTCGGCTGCGCCGTGGGGCTCCGCCTCGATCCTGCCGATCTCCTGGATGTATATCCGGATGATGGGGGCGGACGGGTTGGCGGAGGCGACCAAAGTCGCGATCCTGAACGCCAACTACATCGCGAACCGTCTCCACCCGCACTTTCCCGTACTCTATCGCGGCAGCAAGGGCCGGGTCGCGCACGAGTGCATCATCGATCTTCGCCCGCTCAAGGAGGCGTCGGGCATCACCCCGGAGGACGTCGCCAAGCGTCTGGTGGACTATGGCTTCCATGCGCCGACCATGTCCTTCCCGGTGGTCGACACGCTGATGATCGAGCCCACCGAAAGCGAGAGCCGTCGCGAGATCGACCGGTTCTGCGATGCGATGATCGCCATCCGCCATGAGATCGCGAAGGTCGAGGCCGGCGTCTGGCCGCTCGACGACAACCCGGTGCGCAATGCGCCGCACGTGCCGGACGAGTTGCTGGGGCGGCCCTGGTCGCATCCCTACGACGAGGCGACGGCCTTCCATCCAGCCAGGCACCCGTTGTGGGACGACAAGTACTGGCCGCCGGTGGCGCGCGTCGACAACGTGTTCGGCGACCGCAACCTGGTCTGCTCCTGCCCGCCCATGGAGGCCTGGAACGAGGCGGCAGAATAGAACCGGCAAGATCCATCAGGTACCCGGCAGATCCTGCCGGGCACCTGCGCAAGAATATCGCGGCTCGCTGATTTCTTTCCACATTACTGGGCTCTGCCCTGCTTAAGAAATTCTTGGCGCGGCCTTTGCTAATCCGTTCCTCGGAAACTGACCCGAGGATCGATGAACGTGATTTCCCGTGGCCTTGTCCTGCTCGTCTGCCTGACGGTCGGCCTGCTGGCGATGTTCGTCCAGCCTCCCGCCGCCATGGCCGTGTCGGCCCGCATCAAGGATGTGGCCTCCTTCTATTTCGTCTGTTAACCTGCTGTTTTTGCTGCCTTGATAGCCTGAACCAATCTTATGGTCCCTATTCTGGCCCCTACTGCTGATCATGAAGCTGGGTCAGCTACCTTAGTTGAACAGATCCTGAGCTACTCTTTGTCCGGTCTACCTCCGCGTGCGGATCTCTGCCGATCCTCCATCTCGTGCCGGCAAGTCTGGTCCGAGGTCAAGGTAACCTTCCGGCTCCGGTCCTCCACGCAAAGAGCCGAGCAGGGCGTGCGCCCGGCATCGACGTAACGATGGCACCACGGGCACTTCATCGAAGGCTGGTCAGGCTGCATAGGACAGTGTTGTCTGCTGGCTTGGGAAACAACGCAGGTCGTAGATCCGACAGCTCAACGAATGACGGGTTCCACGGGCCATACCAGTCAGGCTGCTCCTGCCGGCTGTCCGGTCCATGCCACCCGCTCCACCGTCAGGAACAGGTCGCGGGTATCCCGCCCGCTGGCAAGGCGCTGTGCCATGCTGACGAGCTCGTTGCGCCCTAGCCGTTCCAGCAGCGCCTCGTACCTTGCCCGGCTCTGTGTCGCCAGGAGGCTGCCAGCGCTGAGCCGCGCCAGCTCGATTGGCTCGGCGGGTGCCGCAGGCGCAGCCTGCTGCCCCTGATCCTCCCACCGCCGCTGCTCCAGCCAGTTCGCCGGGTGCGGGATGTAGCGCTCGTGGATGCCGTCGGCGCGCCACTTGGCTGCCGCTGCTGCCAGCGCTGAGGCCAGCTGCTCCGCCGTCGCCTCCTGCCGAGCCTGCCGATACGCCTCCGCCGCTTTCTGCCTCCCCACCTTCCGCGGATTGGCCTGCCACCAAGTCTCAAACTCAGCGTCCAGATCACCCACACCATCCTCCCCCGGCAGGGGGACAAGAGGGGGTGTTTGTTTGGTTTTGGTCTTTGGTTTTGGATAGGGGGCAGGTTGCTGCCCGTTTGCTCCCTCATTTGCTGGAGCAGCTTCCTGGTCAGCCAATGGCTTAAGCTCGCGGCCCTGCCGACCAGCCTCGGCACGCTTCTTCGAGATCGCTCCGAGCTTCTCGCGAACAGATTGCTGCTTCTTCTGCGTCCAGGCGCCATCGTGGATCCGCCAGAACGGCAGCATCACCGGCTTGATCCGCTTCAGCCAGCGGTCCAGCGAGACCTTCGCCACCCTTGCCAGGAAGGCGTCGTCATCCCGCAAGGAGCAGCCAGGCGAGCGCCAGGCGGCGAACAGGAGCAGGAGGTAGGCGCCGTGCTCCTCGGTAGTCAGGTGGGTCGTGTCGGCGAGGTAGGCGTCGGTGTAGAACGGCATCGCCGGGAAATCGGCCATGGGATGTCTCCATGCGCCACCGGTCGCCGGCTGCATCGGCAGCGGCGTCAACCGGGCGCGGATGTAGGGGGAGATGCCGCCCCGGCCCAGGAGCCAGGGCGGCTGGTGGTCAGGCTGGTGTCAGATGGTCCGGACCGGTGTGCGCGAGGATGCAGGTGGACCTAATCAAGGGTCGTCTCCTCATCCGATGCTCCGAGCGCTTCCTTGACCTGACCCAGCCCGTAGACAGCTTCCTCCGACAAGGCCCAAGCCGCCTCCAGCTTGGTGAGGTCGGCACTCGGGCGGCCACGCAACGGCAGCACCAGGCCACCCAGCAGGAGCTTCAGTTGCACGGCCCGGCGCCACGCCTCGTCCAGGTTGTCGACGAGCTGGAGCCGGTCGACTTTGGCCAGGTCCGGCAGGCGGTCGGAAGCCGACTGGTTGGTCCTGGTCATGCCACATCCCTCCCGCCGATGATCGCCAACCGACGCTTGGGTTTGGCCGCAACCGGTGGCGTCCTCCCGTCCATCTGCTGCTCGATCAGCGTGATGCGCGCCGCAATCTGCGGGTCGCTGATGTCCAGGTATAAGAGCGCCGTGTCGACAAGGCTGTTCATCATGAGCCTGGCGCGCTCTGTATCCACCACGCAAGCGGCGGCCTCCTCCAGGTACGCGAGAACCTGTCCATAAGCGCGATCGGCACATCGTTGTGCCACAGCCCGCACAGCAGGAGGGGAAGACGTATCGGCCGCTCCTTTCCTCCCGCGTGTGTAAGCAGATGTAGCGTCAGAGAAGTCGAGCTCGATCTGCTGGATGCGCCAGTTCCACGGCCCCGGTCGCGCCATCGCGCGCTGGAGGGCAGGATCCACCTGCACCGGAACTCGCTCCTCATGCTTGATCGACTTGGGCGCCTTGGTCCTGGTCATGCCGAATCTCCCGGCGCTGCAGGGGCATCCACTCCAGCTGCCCGTTCCAGCCCGCTGGAGATCAGGATGCCGCGCAGGCTGCTGGCCAGCGCGCACATCTCCTGCTCGCCGATGCAGGACGGGGTGGGACCCATCATCTCCATGATTGAAGCCAGGCCGCGCAGGTCGAAGAGCAGGCCGTCCAGATCGACGCGTGTAGCCTGGTTCACAGAGCTCTGCTTCTTGCTCATGCCAGCTCTCCCTGGAACATCTGCTCGATGTCGCTGACGATCCCCAGCATCAGGAAGCCGTCGCTGTTGAGGCCAAGATCCTCGTCGCCGTCGTCCTCGGGATCGTCCGGATAGACAGCCTGCATGCCCTCCGGCACCTCGAGCCGCTCGCGCAGGAGCGCGAACTTGGCCTGCAGGTCTTCCAGCGTCAGAGCGCGAGTGTGAATGATCTCGTCGTCGAGCCCGGCCCAGGCGGCTCGCAGCGCCTCCTCCTGGTCAGGATCCCTGCCTTCGCCGAACTCGAGCCAGGTGCGATGGCGGAGGCAGCGCTCGTACCAAAGCGCCAGAAGGTTGCTCCCGCCAACAGCAGCGGCTCGTGCGGGAAGCTCGGGCGCAGGGAGCGAAAAGCCGACACCAGCGCAGGCCAAAGCGGCGAGCAGAGTGCGGCGGGAGGTAGAAGAGGATGTGGCGCCCGTGATATGGGCGTGATCAGCCGGTGACATGAGTCAAGCACCTCGTGTCGTGGGTTAGACCTAGCTTCGGATCATCACTCCGGAGCTAGGTCGCGCTGCGCGTTCGTGCGCATATGCTTGCAGTGTGAGCATTTTTGGCTTGCGTCAAGTGTCATGGGGCCATAGTGTGCGCACATGATCACGGCTGTTCAGTGCAAGATGGCGCGGGTTGCTCTAGCCTGGGGGGTGCGCGACTTGGCGCAACGCGCCAACGTTGCGCCAAGTACAATCAATCGCTTTGAGATGGGCCGCGTTGTACCGAATGCAGCGACGCTTGGGGCTATCCAGAGGTCGCTCGAAGCAGCCGGCATCGAGTTCATCTCGGAGAACGGCGGTGGGCCAGGCTTGCGCATCAGAAAGAGCACGTGAGGGGACGCCCGGGACCGCGGGTACCTGCCGAGTGAGCCGAAGGGGTTAAGGCGACTGCCGATGATGGCGCTTGATGTGATCGAGACGCGTGGATGACCAACCTCAGCGAGCGCATCAAGACGGGGATTACCCTCTTCGATCTTGCCAAAGCCATGGCGACGAGAAGGGGAAATCCGTTCGATCCGCCGTCAGGTGGAAGCGGCGTTAAAGCTACCCTGCCTGGGTTTATCGTCGACTACTGGCGGATCGACGAGCTTCACGTTGTGGAGGTGCGGCCGCGCTGGAGCCAGATGCACACCCTTGGATCAGCCGGTGGCTTCGACAGGCTGTTCTCTGCGCGCAGGAAGCACGATGAGTTTCTGATTACGACGTTCCAGCGTGGTGTGTGGGAGAGGCGGTTCCTGGGTCAGGTGAAGCCACTCCAGAAGCTATGAAAAGCCGTACTGCCTGATCAGGCCTTGGCCTGACGATCACGACAAGCCAAGGCGGCAGGACCTGGCGACATCGGTCATCCTCTCAACCTGGGCTCAGAGCTTCTCCCGCACGCCCTGCATCATTGCTTCAACAAAAGTTGGATCCGGTGGGCGACCGAAGGCGATCGTCGTGACCGGCTTCCACTTCCTGCCGATCAGGCGGTACTGCATCTCGCCATAGGCGCGCCAGTCGAGCTCGGGGCGGCGGGCGCTACAGACTGCGACGTCGATGACTTGCTCGAACAGCGACCGGCCAGACCTGAACAGCCCGAAGCTGCTCCCATCGGTGATGAACAAAGGTCGCGTCGCTGCTTGGTCGCATTCGGCGATCACCGTCCTGATCACCTCCGTCAGCGCATCGCCCTGCAGCCCCAGCACCGTCACGACAACGATGGGCCGTACTTTAG
>NZ_DATAGQ010000182.1:0-6425 GCF_036263595.1 Geminicoccus sp.
AAGCAAGGCAGGCACTCGGCTGGTGTTGCACGCCAGTACTGTGGCTGCCTGGGCAAGCGCGCCAACTGCCAGGTCCTTGTCTCGCTCACCCTGGCCAAGGACGAGGTCCCGGTACTGACAGGCCTGCGTCTGTTCCTGCCGGAGGTCTGGACGGCCGATGAGGCTCGCTGCATCGAAGCCGGCATACCAGAAGAGCACCGGCAGGCATTGGCGAAGACCGAGATCGCGCTGATGGAGATCGACCGGGTCGTTGCCGCCGGCGCTCGCTTTGGTCGCGTGGTGGCCGACGCCGGCTACGGCGTCAGCGCCGCCTTCCGCTCTGGCCTGAGCAGGCGCGGCCTCGTCTGGGCCGTCGGTATCCCGAAGGTGCAGAACGTCTACTCCACGGCTGTGATGCTGCACTGGCCCAAGGCCAGCACCGGCCGGCCGCGCAAGCATCCGATGCCGAGCGAGGATCCGGTTCCGGCCGCGCAGGCCCTCCAGCATGCCAAATGGCACCGCATCTCCTGGCGGCGGGGGACGAAGGGGCCGCTCGCGGCTGAGTTCGCCGGCGTGCGGGTGCGACCGGCCGAAGGAGAGCAACTCAGGCAGGGCCGCCACCTGCCGGGCGAGGAGATCTGGCTGGTGGGCGAGCACCGCAGTTCCGGTGAGCGCAAGTACTACCTGTCCAACCTGCCAGAACACGTGGACCTCGAGGAACTGGCGGCCACCATCAAGGCGAGATGGGTCTGCGAGCAGGCCCACCAGCAGATGAAGGAGGAACTCGGGCTCGACCACTTCGAGGGACGATCATGGACGGGCCTGCATCGCCATGCGCTCATGACCATGATCGCGCTCTGCTTCCTCCAGCACCTCCGGCTTCAGGAGCGGGGGAAAAAGCAAGAAAGCCGGACCCGCAGGACCACCTCCGCAACCAAGCTTGCCGGCCGTCCGGCGCCGGCTGATCGAACTGCTCCTCCGTACCTGGGCCTGCTGCCCACACTGTGGTGCTAAGGTCGGGCCTGCCCCACCAAACAGAGTGCCCAGGTAGTGCTAGTCAGGCCGAACGATATGCTGCTGCCAATTGTTGGCTCCGTGAGCGCTTGATGGTGTCGCCAAACCTGGCTGAGTATCTTCTTTCTCCATCCGCTCCAAAGCGCTTCGTCAACTCCGTATTGGCCGCATAGCACATGCCGATGGCCCTTGTTCTTCCAATTCTATTCACGTTCTGCTGCGCCATCCTAGCCCGTTGCACTTCTTCAAGAAGGTCATCATCCTTGAGATGCTCTAGATCATTGGCATAACGAATCATTTCTTCTTGAAGAATTCTACTCATATGCACAAGTTGTTCCTCGTTTGTCCACCGAAACACATGATATACCCTACTTCGCCGAAATCGCCCACCAACTTGCGATATGGCTAGAGCAGCCTGGAAGCATAGCGCCGCCGCCGATGAACCCGATCCCGGTGATCACGCCGTCGACGATGCGCTCCGTCCCCTGGATGAAGCCACAGGCGGCCATGGCGACGAGGGGAAAGGTGCGCATACCAGCGCTCCGCTCCTCGATCTCGTGGTTCCAGGCAATCGGCAGCGCCAGCAGCTAGGCGATCCTGAGCGCGCCAGGATGAGGGATGACACGAAACGAGTTCGCGAGTTCCAGAACAGCGTTCCAAAGATCTGACATGACCATCGTCGCTGTACAGCAGCTGCGCCGTTTTTCAGCTGACAGACGGCGTAGCAGCGACAAGGCAAACTTCGCGTTGGCATTCCGCGGCGGGCAGTACTGCGTTCAGTCCGACGCTGTGGCCTCTGCACGGTGCTGGCGCAACTCAGGCGCACCGCGAGCTGGCTCGTCCTGCCGGCGCTCGTAGACGCCGCCATCACCGGACACCCGGATGCCCTGCACCACCAGCCGCGCCTTGTCGTCGGATGTGCCCAGGCTGCGCAGGGCATAGTCCATCAGCCCGAAAGCAAGCTCCCGCTCGGCCATGATTGCCATGCCGATCCCCTGTCGCTCCAGGTTGGCAACTTCGCCCTCGCTGTGCGTGCGTACCGCTGTGTCGATCGAGGGGTTGAGGGTGCGCGCGATCTCGATGATTCGCCGTGTCTGGTAACCCTCGGGCGTGGCGATCACGATCAGGCGGGCCTGGCCAGCGCCGGCAGTTTCCAGCACGCCCGGCGTGGTCGCATCACCATAGATGGCCACAACGTCTCGCTTGCGCAGCGCCTCGATCCGGCGACGGTCCTGATCGACGACGACGATTGGCAGGCCCTGGCTCCTCAACCCCTTGCCCACCACGCTGCCGACCCGGCCATAGCCAACGATGACCGCATGATCGCGCAAGACGCTGCCACCGCCGTCAGGAAGGGCCGCCAGGGCGTCGTCACCACGCCGCTCGATCCGTGCCAGCAGGCGCGGCCGGGCCCGGAGCCACTTGGAGAGGCCCTCAAGCCCGGCGAACACCAGCGGGTTCAAGGTGATCGACAAGAGCGCACCGGCCAGGATCAGATCCCGGCCTTCGGGTGGCAGCAACTCCAGTGCCATGCCCAGCCCGGCCAGAATGAAGGAAAACTCGCCGATCTGCGCCAGACTTGCCGAGACGGTAAGAGCGGTCGATGCCGGATAGCCGAACGCCAGCACGATTCCGAATGCCGCCAGGGACTTGCCGAGCACGATCACCGCGACCACCGCCAGCACCGCCAGCGGCTCGCGTACCAGGATGGTCGGGTCGAACAGCATGCCCACCGACACGAAGAACAGGACGGCGAAGGCATCCTGGAGCGGCAGCGAGTCGGCAGCGGCCTGATGGCTGAAGTCGCTCTCGCTCAGCACCACGCCGGCGAAGAAGGCGCCGAGCGCAAAGGAGACACCAAACAGCTCTGCGGAGCCGAATGCGATGCCAAGGGCGGTCGCCAGTACGGACAGGGTGAACAATTCGCGCGAGCCCGTCCGTGCCACCTGGGCTAGCAGCCAGGGAATTGCACGCGCGCCGACCACCAGCACCGAGGCCAGGAACAGGCCGACCTTGCCCAGCGTCAGGACCAGAGTCAGCCAAAGGCTGTCGCCCCCGAGATGGCCTGCCACGCTGCGCGGATCCCCACCCAGTACCCCGGCGAGCGCAGGTAGCAGCACCAGCGCCAGGACCATGGCAAGATCTTCGACAATCAGCCAGCCGACCGCGATCCGGCCATTGTCGGAATCGAGAATGCTGCGCTCCTCTAGCGCGCGCAATAGCACGACCGTGCTGGCAACCGACAGTGCCAGCCCGAAGACCAGGCCGGCACCAAGCGGCCATCCCCACAGGTACGCGATGCCGACGCCCAGCGCCGTCGCCACCGCGATCTGGCCGACAGCGCCAGGGACGGCGATGTCGCGGACGGCAAGAAGATCCTTGACCGAAAAGTGCAGGCCGACGCCGAACATCAACAGGATGACGCCGATCTCGGCCAGCTGGCTTGCAAGCCCCTCGTCGGCGACGAAGCCGGGGGTGAACGGGCCCACGGCCACACCGGCCAGCAGGTAGCCGACCAGCGGCGGCAGCTTGAGCTTGCTGGCGATGAAGCCGCCGGCAAAGGCGAGCACGAGACCCATGACGATGGTTGCGATGAGGGTCGTCTCGTGCGGCATGGGGTGTCCTAGGGCGATGGTTCTATCCGGATATGGAGCATGCAGCAGCCTTTTCAACCATATTGGTCGATCTTGACCTTTCTATTTGCCGACCTATCTTCTGCTCATGTTAACCGCCGCACAGTGTCGAGCAGCCCGCGGACTGCTTGATTGGACCCAGGAGGAGCTGGCAGCTCGCGCCGGCGTCAGCCGCAGCACTGTGCGGGGCTTCGAGAACGGTCAGCATGAGCTGCACCGGGCAAGTGCTGCCGTGATGCGCGCTGCGCTGGAGGGAGCCGGGGTCGTGCTGATCGAAGCGGATGAACTCGGACCAGGCGTCCGGCTACGGACAGCAGTGCGGTAGGGTCTGCTCAACCAAGCGGGTGGCACGGCCGTGCGAACATCAGGTGCTTCGGTCACCATCCGTCGGCTCAAGGACCTCTGCGCCCATCGCGCTATTGGTCTGAGTTGAAGATCGGCTTGGGTTTTGGATGAACTGGGAGATGGTGGCATGGTCGTTAAGGGAGGCTGCCATGGCTCGGGGACCGAAGGCGCTTGCTCTTGAGCTGACATCGGCGGAACGGGCTGCGCTGGAGAACCTGATCCGGCGACCCAAGGTGGGCCAAGCGCTGGCTTGAGCGTGCTCGTGCCGTACTTGCTTGTGCCGAGCCGGAGGCCACCAATCTCGGCGTGGCCAGAATGCTTGGGGTCAGCCGGTCAACGGTGGCTTTGTGGCGCCAGCGTTTTGCCCTGCACCGGCTGGAGGGACTGGTCGATGCGCCACGTGCAGCGCCCAGGCAGATCGCAAACGGTCGAGCGTCTGATTGCGCTGACGCAAAGAGCAGATGCCGGCAAACGCCACCCATTGGAGCACCCGGTCGATGGCCAGGCGGGCCGGGATGAGCCAGACCGCCGTGAGCCGGATCTGGCGGGCCTTTGGCCTGCGGCCGCACCGGGTGGAGACGTTCAAGCTCTCGACCGATCCGGCTTTTGTCGAGAAGGCCCGTGACGTGGCCGGCCTGTAGCTGAACCCGCCGGACCGGGCCCTGGTGCTGTGCGTCGACGAGAAGCCACAGATCCAGCTAGCGCAGCGAGGCGCCGGCTCCATCCCTGCAAGGGCCGCTGTCAGGAGACAGCGGCGGGGCGCTACGGCACGACCGACCTGTTCGCCGCCCTGGACATCAAGGCCGGCACTGTCATCGGCCGCTGCCAGCGCCGGCACCGGAGCATCGAGTTCCGCGCTTTCCCAGGCCTTGGCACAGCTCGCAGATGTCGATGTGGACCCCCGGATCCTTGCCCGAGGGCAGGCTCTGCCGATCTTGGTCTCGGCAAAGCGCTGGTGTCGTGATGACCTCGCGCCGTTACGGGGGCAAGCGGAGAGCAAAGGCATGGCCTCGCAAGCAGCCCAGGACGTTATCCAAGGGCAGCAGCGTGCGGCGGCGGGACCACCGCCTCTTCGGCCTCGGTCAGGACGGCGTTGCATGGCCGGGATGATCCATCCGCTGATCGATGGTCGTGGTTCGATGGCGCCACTTGGCGACGGTCCTGGGGTTCTGCCCGTACCGGGTGGCCAGAGTGCGGGTCGCTTCTTGCGATGCTTGGAGCTCAACCGAGATGCGCGGCGTCGTACAGGCTCCAGCCATGAAGACCTGCTGCCATCGTGCGGCCTCCTCGGAAGATAACGTACCACTTCATCCCGGGACTGATGGTGTGGCCGTTGCCAGACGCCATCAATGGGAGCGCCGTCCGCCATGCCGGTGACGGCCATTGGCCTCGACCTCGCCAAGCACGTCTTCCAGGTTCACGGTGCCGACCGCGTGGGCACCGTCGTCCTGCGTCGCCGGCTACGACGAACGGAGGTCCTCAAGTTCTTCTCGTCGCTTCCTTCCTGCCTTGTGGGTATGGAAGCCTGCTCGACCGCTCACTCCCGGACACAGGCGCCGATCATGCTCGGGCATGACGTGCGTCTGATGCTCGTGCTGCCTCGGACCCCGCGACCTCCTGATCCGCCAGCGTACCATGTTGGCCAACCCGCTCCGGGCGCACCGTGCCAAAGGTCCGGGTCGTCGTCGCTTGAGGACGGAGCCGAGCTGGCGGAGCTGCTTGGCCGGATCGCGGACGAGACCGGCACCGGCATCCCGCCGCTCGCCCACGGCGATCACGGATCCAACGCTCTTCCGTTCCGGGCGCCATCTTTGCCGCCTGCAACAGCCTGCTGGCCATCATCCTCGGGATTGGATCGATCGCTCCTGCGATCGCCGCCGATGGCTCCTGCAATCGATGGCTTGGGCTCGTGCCCCGACAGAACTCAAGCGGCGGCAAGGAGCGGCCCGGGGGTATCTCCGAGCAGGGCGACCGCTACATCCGACGCTTCTTGATCAGCGGTGCCCATGCGGTGCTCCAGGCCAGCTGGAAGGGCCAGCCAGGTTCCACGACCCGGGCCATCAGCCTGCTCCAGCGAAGCCCGTTCAAGCTCGTCACGCCAGCTCTGGCCAACAGGACGGCGCGGACTGCCCTCGACGCTCTACCGGCCGCCATCCTTGCAGAAAGCGGATCATCCTCGATCCGCCGTGCAGCTCAACCCCTGCCGGATGATGGACGAACGGCCAGGCCGGGCGGATGAACCGCACGATCAAGGATGCCACCATCAAGGTCTTCCACTACCCCGATCCCGAGGCGCTCAAGGCCCACGTCCTGACCTTCGTCACCGCCTGCAGCTTTGCCAGGCACTACAGTGGCGGACGCCTTTCAAGGCCATCGGCGACGCCTGGAAGGACAACCCCTCCATCTTCAGAAGCGGCCCGCACCACCTCATCCCGGAACCAACCAACTAGGGAA
>NZ_DATAGQ010000183.1:0-13854 GCF_036263595.1 Geminicoccus sp.
TGCTCGCCTACAACTGCGCCCGCCGACTGAAGACCCTCAAAGGCAAAAGCCCCTACGAGTTCATCTGTCAGCAGTGGACCATCGAGCCACAGCGGTTCAAAACCAACCCATACCATCACAATCCGGGACTAAACAGCTAGGAGTACGATGGAGCGGCCCTCCGGCGTCTCGTCCGCCATGCTGGCGATCAGCGCCGCCTCGGCGAGCGCCGTTACCTCGACGCTGCCAATCGGGCGAAACTCGCTCGCTTGACGATCACCGATCGTGATCGTGCCGGTCTTGTCGAGCAGCAGCACGTCGACGTCGCCCGCCGCCTCCACCGCTCGCCCCGATTTGGCGAGCACGTTGAACCGTACCAGCCGGTCCATGCCGGCAATGCCGATGGCCGACAGCAACGCTGCGATGGTCGTCGGGATGAGGGTGATCAGCAGCGCGGCCAGGACGGCGATCGGGATGCTGCCCCCCGCATAGGCAGCGAAGCTCGGGATGGTGCTCACCGCAATCAGGAAGATGATCGTCAGCCCGACGAGCAGGATGGTGAGCGCGATCTCGTTGGGCGTCTTCTGCCGCTCGGCGCCCTCCACCAGCGCGATCATCCGGTCGAGGAAGCCCTGGCCTGGCTCCTGTGTCACCCGGACCTTGATCCGGTCCGAGATGACACGCGTGCCAGCTGTCACCGCCGAGCGATCGCCGCCCGCCTCGCGGATCACGGGCGCGGACTCGCCAGTGATGGCCGCTTCGTTCACGGAGGCAACGCCGTCCACCACCTCGCCATCAGCTGGGATAAGGTCGCCCGCCTCGACCAGCACCAAGTCGCCGCGGACCAGCTGCGCAGCGCCGACCATTTCCCAGGTCTCACTGCTCCCGATCAGCCGCTTCGCGCTCAGCTCCGACTTGGTGGCGCGCAGCGAGGCTGCCTGCGCGCGCCCACGCCCCTCCGCGAGCGCCTCGGCAAACGTACCAAACAGCACGGTCAGCCACAGCCACACGATAAGCTGGATCTGGAATTTGGCCGATAGCGGCTCGTCACCGACCAGCAGGAGCAGGATGAGCAGCGAAGCCACGACCCCGGTGGTGAACATCACCGGGTTGCGGACGAGCTGGCGCGGATCGAGCTTGCGAAAGGCGTCGCCGATCGCAGGAACGACCAGTTTGGCCGAGAACATGCTTTTGGCATCGGACATGAATGACGTCCTCAGAACAGCTGGCCGCGAATCATCGCGACATGGTCGGCCACGGGTCCTAGCGCGAGGCTCGGCAGGAAGGTCAAGCCACCGAGGATCAGGATCATGCCGATGAGCAGGCCCACCCAGAGCGGGCCGGTGGTCGGGATCGAGCCCGGACCTGCCGGCGTATGCTGCTTGGCGGCGAGGCTGCCGGCGATGGCGAGCACAGGCACGATCACGAAGAACCGCCCGAGCCACATCGCTGCGCCCAGCAGCCCGTTATAGAAGGGCGTCCCCACCGACAGACCTGCGAAGGCGGAGCCGTTGTTTCCGGTCGCGGAGGTGAAGGCGTAGAGGATCTCGGAAAAGCCATGAGGGCCAGCATTCCTTAGCCCGGCCAGCCCGACAGGCAGCACCGCCGCGATCGCTGTTCCGCCTAGGATGCAGAGCGGGAGGACCGCGATCGCGAGCACCGCGAGCTTCACCTCCCGCGCCTCGATCTTCTTGCCTACATACTCCGGCGTGCGGCCGACCATCAGGCCGGCCACGAACACGGCGAGGACCGCGAAGAGAAGGAAGCCGTAGATGCCGGCACCTACCCCGCCCACGATGATCTCGCCCAGCTGGATGTTGAACAATGTCACCAGCCCACCAAGCGGCGTGAAGCTGTCATGCATGGCATTCACTGCGCCACAGGACGCGGCGGTCGTGACCACCGCGAATAGCGCCGACGCGGCGATCCCGAAGCGGGTCTCCTTGCCTTCCAGATTTGGCCCTCCGACCCCCAGCTGATGGAGGACAGGGTTGCCTGCAGCCTCGGCGGCGTAAGCGATCGCCACGCCAGCCAGGAACAGCAACGCCATAGTGACCAGGATCGGCCAGCCCTGGCGTGTGTCGCCGACAGCCTTGCCAAACGTCCATGTCAGCCCGACTCCGATCAGGAAGATCGACAGCATCTGGACGATGTTGGTGAGCGCGGTCGGGTTCTCGAACGGGTGCGCCGAGTTGGCGTTGAAGAAGCCGCCGCCGTTGGTGCCGAGCATCTTGATTGCTTCCTGGCTCGCCACCGGCCCGACCGCGATCGTCTGGCGCGTACCTTCGAGCGTCGTCGCATCGACACTGCCGACGAGAGTCTGGGGCACCCCGCTCGCGATCAGGAACAGGGCGTAGACGACGCAGATCGGCAGCAGCAGGTAGAGCGTGATCCGGGTGATGTCGGCCCAGAAGTTGCCGATGCCGTTCGCTTGCCGGCGTGCGAAGCCGCGAAACATCGCGAAGGCGATGGCGATGCCCGTGGCTCCCGAGAGGAAGTTCTGGGTCGCAAGGCCCAGCATCTGGGCCAGGTTCGACAGGGTCGACTCGCCGCCGTACCACTGCCAGTTGGTATTTGTCGTGAAGCTGACGGCGATGTTGAATGCGCCGTCAGCGCCTACGGCGCCAAAGCCGCGATCGTTGAGCGGCAGCACGGCCTGGAGCCGAAGCACCGCGTAGGTGAACACCAGCATCACCAACTTGAAGAGCAGCATGTTGAGCGCATAGCGCCGCCAGCTCTGGTCCTCATCGGGATCGATACCCGCAAGCCGGTAGAACCCGCGCTCGATGGGCCCGAGTAACACGTGCATCGGTGTCCGCCGTCCTTCATAGAGCGTGAACAGCCAGTGACCCATGGGCTTGGCACACAGCCCGAGGATGGCGACGAAGACGGCGATCAGTGCCCAGCCTTCCGGAGTCATGGCGGATTCCTCAGAAGCGCTCGGGCCGCACGAGGACGGCTAGGAGGTAGACGAGCAGGCAAGCTGCGGTGATGCCCGCGAGCAGCAGATGGACGCCCATGGCTCAGGCCTTCTCGCAGAGACGGACGAACGTGAGCGTCGCGAGAAAGAGCGTGCCAAGCATGGTAAGCCAGATGACATCGGACATGGATCGACCCTCGAACAAGCACCGCCCGATGGCGGCGGACCTGTCAGCTACTGCGTTCTGCCGTTAAGGATCGACGGCGAAAGCAGCATCCAGCCGTTAAGATTCCATATAGCCGGGCAGTTCGGCATGGTGCCCGAGGCCGGCCGAACCTACACCCGGTGCGATGACTGCTCGCGATGAACGCCCGTCACCTGATGCCTTGCTCCGCGCAGCCCGCCGCGAGGGGCGCGGGCGGCTGAAGATTTTTCTTGGCGCGGCTCCAGGCGTCGGGAAGACGTTCGAGATGCTTCGAGAAGGTGCGGAGCGCCTGAGGGCTGGCGTCGAAACGGTTATCGCCGTGGTCGAGACGCACGGGCGCGCCGAGACCGAGGCCCTGGTCGAGCCGTTCGAGATCGTGCCTCGAAAGGAGATCGAGTATCAGGGACATCGGCTGGAGGAGATGGACCTCGACGCCGTGCTCGCCCGCCGGCCAAAGCTCGCGCTCGTCGACGAACTCGCGTACAGCAACGTCGAGGGCAGTCGCCACCCGAAGCGCTGGCAGGATGTGCAGGAGCTGCGGGACGCCGGCATCGATGTCTATACCACGCTGAACGTCCAGCACGTTGAGAGCCTGAACGACGTCGTCGCCAGCTTCACGCGCGTGCGCGTACGGGAAACGGTGCCGGACTCGGTTTTCGACGATGCAGAGATCGAACTCGTGGACCTGCCGCCCGACGAGCTCATCGAGCGGCTGAAGGAAGGCAAGGTCTACATCCCGACGGAGGCCTCGCGGGCGCTGGGGCACTTCTTTTCCAAGGCAAACCTGTCGGCACTGCGCGAGATGGCGCTCAGGCGTGCGGCGCTAAGCGTCGACCGCGCCATGCTCGACCACCTCGACGAGTTCGCCCTGCCCGGAACCTTCGGTGCCGGCGAGCGCGTGCTGGTCGCTGTCAACGAGTTGCCAGGCGCAGACACGCTTGTGCGCGCCGGGAAGCGGCTGGCCGACGCGCTCAAGGCGCCCTGGCAGGTGATCTTCATCGAGACGCCACGCGCCGCGAGCTTTGGCGCGAACGAAAAGCGGCGCGTCGCCGATACGCTGCAACTGGCGGCGACGCTGGGCGCCACGGTCGCGGCCGTGCCCGCCGAGAGCGTCGTCGGGGGCCTCCGAACCCACATTGCCGGCATGCGGACGACCCAGCTCGTCCTGGGCAAGTCGGTCCGCAGCTGGTGGTTCGAGCTCCTTCACGGATCGGTCGTGAACACCATGTTGCGGACCAGCGAAGGCTTGGCCGTGCATGTGATTCCGGCAGGTGCAAAGGCAGACAAACGCGAAGGAGAGAGTACACGAAAGCTCCAGCTCGGTCGCGGAACTGACCATGGAATCAGTGTTCTTCTTGTTGCGTTGACTGTCGGGATTGGCCGTCTGGCGGAGCCTTTCATCGGCGCCGGTGGGATTGACCTCCTCTTCCTGCTCCCGGTTATTGCCTCCTCCTTCCGCTTCGGCTTCGGGCCGGGTGTGGTGACGGCTCTGCTAGCTGGCCTGGGCTACAATTTTTTCTTCCTAGGTCCGCTCTACACCTTCACGATCACCGAGCCGCAAAGCCTGCTGACCTTCTTTGTGTTGACCGGCCTCGCCCTGTTCACCGCCAATCTCACAGCTCGCTTGAAAGCGCGCGCCACGCTCGGAACGCGCAGCGCCCACGAGAACGCGGCGGTCGCAGCCTTTGGCCAGGCGCTGGCCCGCGTCTCCGACTGGGAGGGTACAAGCTGTGTCGTGTGCGAGGAGATGTCACGCCTCCTCGGCTTGTCCGTCATTCTCCTGGTCAAGCGAGAAGGCCAGCTCCAGCGGGTAGCCGCATGTCCAAAAGACGCTCCCGCCCTCGGCATCATCGACATTGCGGCTGCCGAATGGGCCTGGGGCAATGGCGAACCTGGCGGCGTCGGCACGGGAACCTTGGTGTCTGCCGACTGGCAGTTCCACCCCCTCAGCACCAGCCTGGGCGTTCTCGCCGTCGTCGGCTTGTCCAATCCCGAGGGCCGGGAACCCGTCATGGCCGATCGTGCAGTTCTTCTAGCGACCCTTCTCGGCCAGGCTGCCCTCGCGCACGAACGCCTGCGGCTGGAGGACGATGTCCGGCAGATGAGCGTCCTCAAAGAGCGCGATCGCCTCCGTGCCGCTCTACTGTCGTCGATTGGGCACGATCTTCGCACCCCGCTCACTTCAGTCGCTGCCGCGGTCGATGCGATCGCCAATGCGCATCCCGACGAACAGGCCGTGCCGATCGCACGGGCAGAAATGGCCCGCTTGCGCCGATTTCTCGACAACCTCGTTGGCATGGTGCGCATCGACGCGGGCGAGCTTGAGCTGTCGCTGGAACCGATCGACCTGACCGATGCCGTCGCGAGCGCTGCGCACGACCTCAGAGACCTGCTTCACGGCCACCGGATCGACCTCCAGGTCCCCACCAACCTTCCTTTGGTCGATGCGGATCCAAGACTGTTGCACCACATCCTGCTCAATTTGTTAGCCAACGCAGCCGTACATGGGGGCAACGGAAAGGCCATCACGATCGCAGGTGAACGCGAACGGCAGCACGTGCTGCTTTCCATCAAGGATGACGGACCGGGGCTGCCTGTTGGCGCCGAGCACCGCCTCTTCGAAACGTTCAGCCGTGGTGAGGGCGGGGACAGGGCTGGCGGAAGTGGGCTAGGGCTGGCGATTGTGAAGGGATTTGCCGATGCGATGAACGTGGAGGTCGAAGCCCGGAACCACATCGATGGTGGGGCCGTCTTCCGCCTCCGCTTCAAGCTAGGTGCTTCCCGAAGTATGATCAGCCATCGCTGACGCATTCGCGAGCGTGGCAGCGGCCCATTCAGGGCCTTGGCATCTTCTCATGTGAATGGACCGGCAGGTTTCGTTGGCCAGCACGGATGCCTGATCAGACGTGCATAGGGTTGCCCAAGAGCGTGCTCTCTCCGCCAAGATGCTTCGACTTGCGCCTGCACCCTTTTTTGCGCCAAGCGCGACGCTTGGCTCGACCTCATGAAAGGCGCGAAAAGCCACGATGCTGAAAATGCCGCGAAATACCACTTGCCGCGGGCAACCTGACTTTGTGCCCGGTGCGTGTTGTTCGCACAGACCGCGTATCTGCCATTGTCCCCTTGAGGAAGCCCAAGCCTGTGGCACCGGCTGCCGCGCTCCTCGCCGCGTCCTACCCGGCTGGGCCTTCCTGGAGAATTTCTTGCAGCTTGGCGGTCAACGCATCCATGGGGAAAGGCTTGGTGATCATCGCCATGCCCGGCTGCAGGAAGCCACCTGCGACCATGGCGTTCTCCGCATAGCCGGTCATGAACAGGACCTTCAGGTCGGGCCGATCCACGCGCGCCATGTCCGCAAGCTGGCGACCATTCATGCCGGGTAGGCCGATATCCGTCACCAGCAGGTCGATCCGCCGCGGTGAGCGGAGAGCTTCGAGCGCTTGTGTCGCATCGCTGCACTGAATGGTCCGCAGACCGAGGTCTCCCAGCAGTTCGACGACTAACTCCCGGATGATCTCCTCGTCTTCCACCACCAGCACGACTTGGCTGTCGTCCGCGTCGGATGGTTCCGACATGGACGTCGTGTCGACTTCATCGTCATCGCCCGCGCCTTGATAGCGTGGCAGGTAGAGCATCAGGCTGGTTCCTTTGCCGACCTCGCTCTGGATCTTGGCATAGCCCTCGGATTGCCGAGCAAACCCATAGATCATGGGCAGCCCGAGGCCATTACCCTGACCCATGGGCTTGGTCGTAAAGAACGGCTCGAAGGCCCGCTCCATCACCTCAGCTGTCATCCCGATACCTGTATCGGTGACGCTCACGCAGACATAGTCGCCCACAGCGACCCCGCGGCTGCTTGCGGAAACAAGGTTGTCCAGTTGCGCGTTGGCAGTCCGCACCGTCAGCGTGCCGCCATCCTTCATGGCGTCCTTGGCGTTCAGGACCAGGTTCAGGACGGCGCTTTCCAACTGGTTCGGATCGCAGATCGTCCGCCAAAGGTCAGGCGACAGGTCCAGCCGAACCTCGATCGCTTCACCGGCGGTACGGCGGATCATGGCCTCCATCGACTGCAGCAGCGGATTGACCTTGAGTGGCTTCGGATCGAGCGGCTGGCGTCGGGAAAAAGCCAGCAGGCGGTGCGTCAGGGCGGCAGCGCGCTCCGCCGAGGTCGCGGCGGCCGACAGGAGCCGGTCCAGCCCCTCGGTCCGGCCTTGTCCCAGCCGCCGTTGTGCCAGGTCCAGCGAGCCTGTGATGCCCTGCAGGAGGTTGTTGAAGTCGTGGGCGATGCCACCGGTAAGTTGCCCGATCGCCTCCATCTTCTGGGACTGCCGAAGCTGGTTCTGCACCTCCTGCAAGGCCAGCGACGCCGCCTTCTCGCGAGTGATGTCACGGGCAACGGCATAGATCATGTCGTGATCGAGAATGGCACTCCAGGTGAACGACAGGAAATGCCCATCCTTGTGGCGAAGGCGGCACTCGAAATGGAGAGTCGGCTCACCGCCATCCATCAGGCGCGCGACCTCGTCGCGGGCCGCCTGACGATCGTCCGGATGAAGCAGCCATTCAGCCGTTCTGCCTAGCAGTTCCTCCTCGGTCCAACCCAGCAGCCTCGGCCAGGCGGGATTCACACTGGTAAAGACACCCCTCCTGTCAGTGACGAGCAGCAGGTCGAGCGATACGTTCCAGATCCGGTCCCGCTCCCGCGTGCGTTCCTCGACGCGCCGCTCCAGCATCTCCCGGTACTGGCGCTCCCGATCCAACGCCTCAACGGCCAGCGCGCGGCCGGCAATGTGCGTGGCAATACTGCCGAGGAAGGCCCGATAAGTGTCGTCGAGAATGCGCCGGGGGCTGATGCCCGCGACCATGAAGCCGAGCAAAGCGCCTTTGCCCGCCGCATGTCGTATTGGCAGGACGAGAGCCGATGTGACGGGCTCGGGCCAGGGCAACAGGATAGGGTTGGGCTGGAGCCGCTTGCCGAAAGGATCCAGCAGCCCTGCCTCGTCCCGGGCCGCAGCGAGCGGCCAGACCGCTGTGGGATCCTCGGGTTCGATTGTCCTGGGAACGAGCGGGCCGCCCTCCACGAGGCCGGTCGACGCGGCCAGTCTGGCGAGGCCTTTGTCGTCCATCAGATAGAACAGACAGAAAGGCAGGTCGGAAGGGTTCGTCCTGATCGCGTCCGCTGCCGACGCACAGATCTCCGTCAGGCTACGGGCCGACTGGGTCTGTTCCGTCAAGTGCCGGAGCAGCACCGCACGCCGCTCGGCTAGGACACGGTAGGTCGTCTCGATGCCCGCGTTGAAAAGCCCGACGATGCCTTCCTCGCCATAGATCGGGCTGACGTTGTAATTAAAGTAGCATTCTTCGGTATAGCCATAGCGCTGCATGGCGAGCAGGCCGTCTTCCGTATGGAAGGCCACGCCGGTATCCATGACCCGGTTGAAGATCGGTCCGATCACGTCCCAGATATCCGCCCAGGCTTCGTGCGCGGGCCGCCCCAGCACCCACGGGTGCTTGTCGCCCGGGATGGAACTCCAGGCGTCGTTATAGAGCAGACGCATCTCCTGGCCCCAGTAGATGCAGACGGGAAACCGGGAGTTCAGGCTGATCCCGAGTGACGCCCGCAGCGGCGTAGGCCACGTCTCAATTGGGCCCAGCGGTGTCTCGTCCCATGCTTTCGTGCGGATAAGCTCGGCCATGGCTCCGCCTCCGACAAGGAACTCGAACTGGCCGGGGCGGGGCACTGACATTCCGCTTATTCCATCAATCATCGGGCCGAGCGAGCGACATTCCGTGATTTTTCAGTAATTTAGACGGATCCTGCAATGCGATCGTTCGTCCCGCCGCTCATGGAGACGTATGTATACAGTTCGCGCCTGGGGCTGAAGTGAAAGCTGATGGAGCATCAGGGAACAGGCTCCACGATCAGTCTTGTCCCCTCGACTCCGACAACGACCACGACCGTTCCTGCAGGCAGGTCCGGCCCGCTGACGGGCCAAGTCGAATCGCCCAGGCGCGCGCGCCCCCGTCCGTTCTGCACCGCCTGCTCGAGCGTCGTCTTCGTTCCCACGAGCGAGGCGGCGCGACGATTGAGCCCGGGCTCGCTGCTTGCCTGCGGCGTCGGGCGGAAGCGGAACCAGGCAAGGACGGCCAGCGCCGCCGTCAGCGCGAACACGAGCGCCTGGACCTGCCAGATCAGTTGGGGCGCGAACCAGACCAGCGCAGCCGTCACGACGGCGCCCAGCGCCAGCCAGGCGAAGAAGAAGGCGGGCGTGGCCAACTCCAGGAGCAGCAACACACCCGCGAGGACCGCCCAGTGCCAGGCCTGCATGGTGATGGCCATATCAGCCGCCCTCGGGCGGGCGTGGCCCCCACGGCGCAGTCGTCGGTGCCGCCCTTCCCTGCGCGAACGCTTCCCTGGCGAGTTCTGCGATACCTGCAAGCGAACCCATGGCGGCGGTTGCCTCCATCGGCAGGATCAGGGTCTTCTGGTTCGGCGACGTCGCGAACTTCCCGAACGCCTCGATGTACTTTTGAGCGATGAAGTAGTTGGTGGCCTGGAGGCCGCCTTTCTCGATCGCATCGGACAGCATCCGGGTTGCTTCCGCCTCGGCCTGGGCCAAGCGCTCGCGGGCCTCTGCGTCGCGCATCGCGGCATCCCTCCGGCCCTCGGCCTCCAGGACCGCTGCCTGCTTCATTCCCTCGGCACGCAGGATCGCGGCTGCCCGCAGCCCCTCTGCTTCCAGCACCGCTGCCCGCTTCTCCCGCTCCGCCTTCATCTGCCGAGCCATGCTGTTGACCAGGTCGGCAGGCGGGCGGATGTCCTTGATCTCGATCCGCGTCACCTTCACCCCCCAGGGCTGGGTCGCCTCGTCTACCACCACGAGCAGACGGGTATTGATGACGTCACGCTTGCTGAGGACGTCGTCCAGGTCGAGCGAACCCATCACCGTGCGGGTGTTGGTCATCGTCAGGTTGAGGATGGCATTGCGCAGATCGGACACCTCGTAGGCGGCCCGCGCGGCATCCAGCACCTGGTAGAACACGACGCCATCCGCCGTCACCATCGCGTTGTCGCGCGTGATCACCTCCTGCGACGGGACGTCCAGCACCTGCTCCATCATGTTCAGCCGGGCGCCGATCTTGTCGACGAGCGGGATGATCAGGTTCAGCCCGGGCGAGAGGGTGCGAGTGTAGCGCCCGAAGCGCTCGACCGTCCATTCCTCGCCCTGCGACACCGACCTGACACCCAATAGGATCAGGGCGATCACGATCGCCAGAAGCACGATCACCACGAGGGAGCCGCCGAATTCCATACGTCACTCCTGCCTTCCGGGCTGCCTGGAGCATAGCAGGTCGGCTTTGACAGTTCGCGGGACAACGAGCACCATGCCCACGGATGGTGCTCGGGGATGACCCGGGTTCGAAGGGAAGCCGGTGCGATGCCGGCGCTGCCCCCGCAACCGTAAGCGGCGAGCCTCCGCTCAGCTCCGTGCCACTGGGACATCGTCCTGGGAAGGCCGAGCGGAAGGCCCAGACCCGCGAGCCGGGATACCTGCCATCCGAATGGTCTCATGGTTCGCCGGGCGGGGTGTCCTGGCTGGAGGTGATCGTTGCTGAATCTTCCGATCGACCAGGCAGACCCCAAGGGGCTGCTGCGTGCTGCGTTTGCCGGGAGTCAAGACTATCCGGTGCGCGACATCCTGCTGGCCTGGCTCATGTCGCTGGCACCGGGAATCGATCCGGCTCATGCAGCGCTTGCCATGTTGCCAACGGGCGAGCGCCTCCCTGGAACGATCGGGAGTGAACTCGCGGAGATCGCTCGGTGGCCTACCACCCGGCTACAGTCCTACGCCCGGACGCGCCGTCGCCGCACCCGCTGATCGGTCAGGTGCAATTGTCGACTGTCTCGACGCCGAACAGCCGCAGCGGTTCGGCGGCGCCGTCGTCCATGTCGTAGGAGCAGACCAGGCAGCGGGCTTCGTCGATGTCACCATCGACCGGCACGATCGCACTGCGCATGTCGCCTCGATCGACCCAGCCGTCGGGATTGGCCACCCGGGTATCGTGGTCGAGGGCCTGATCGGCAACTGCCTTCATCGCCACCAGCTTCGGATCCGCCAGACGCCACGATTGGCCGGGCGTTGACTCGGATTCGTAGCGCTGGAGGCAGGCCTGCAGCAGTTGCTCGTCCCCCAGCTTGAGTGCACCGATCATCTGCGATGCGCGCCGCGCAGGCTGATCGGCCGTGCTCCGGAGCTGGCCCGGTTGCTGTTCGATGGGTGTCGTCGGTGCCATCCCGAAGCTGCAGCCGCCCAAGGCGATCGCCGCGGCCACGCTCCAGCCCGGGCTCAAGCCTGGTCGTCCCAAAGGCGGAAGCCGCCTATGAAAGCGTTCTCATTGTCGCCGATCCTGGCGCCGGCCGGCAGCTTGCTCAGCTTGCGCGCATTGCCCCCACCAAGCACCACGTCCTCGACGTTGAACGCGTCCTTGAACAGTCCGACGACGGTATGGACATGCTCCTCCCAGCGCGCCTTGCCCCGTTCCTCCAGGCCACGGTTGCCCACATAGTCCTCGTAGGTCCGCCCCTTGCGATAGGGCAGGTGCCCGAGCTCCATTGGGATGACCGTTCCGTCGACGATCATCGTGTTGCCCAGACCGGTGCCCAGGCCCAGGAACAGCATCTTGCCGCCCCGGTACGACCCGATCGCCTGCATCACCGCGTCGTTGACGAGGCGCACCGGCTTGCCGAACGCTTGGTCAAAGTCGAACGCCGGCCAACCCGGGCCGAGATTGACGAGTTCACGGGTCACCCTGCCGCGGTCTACCGGACCCGGGCAGCCGATCGACAGCCGGGTGAACTCCCAGTCCGCCGTCAGGCGATGCACGTCGTCGACCAGTTGCTGCGGCCGGTAGTCCGGTCCGCTGGGCGATTTGCGCCGTTCGGCATAACCTTCGCAGCGCAACTTCACGTTGTTGCCGCCGACGTCCACCACCAGGGTCGCCATCTTGCCTGCTCCGATCAGCCCCGACCGCCCCCCGCTGCGTAGGTTGGTAAGCTCCCCACGTAAAGGCAGCTGAACGGTTGGCGTCTGGCTCCTCAGCCCGCCGCCAGCAGCTCGGCCAGGGCAGCTTCCGGCATTGGACGGGCCAACACGTAGCCCTGGACCTCATCGCAGCCGAGCTTACGCAGGAAGGCCAACTGCTCGTTGGTCTCCACACCCTCGGCGATGGCACGCTTGCCCAGGCTGTGGGCCAGACTGACCATTGCGGCGACAATCATGTCGTCGTCCTTGTCCCGACCGATGTCACGGACGAACGACTGGTCGATCTTGATCTTGTGGACAGGGAAACGCTTGAGGTAGGCCAGCGAGCTGTAACCGGTACCGAAGTCGTCGACCCCCAGGCGTACGCCCATGGCTGCGATCTGCCGAAGCATCTCGGCAATCGCGTCATTCGACGGTTCGAACAGCAGGCTTTCCGTAATCTCGATCTCCAGCAGCTCCGGGCGGATCCCGGCGTCGCTCAACGCGGACTGCAGGATCCCGACGAAATCACCATGCCGCAGCTGAGCTGCCGACAGGTTCACGCCGATGCCGATTTCGTGGCCTGCCTCGATGCTGCGTCGGATGGCGCGGCACGCCTCCTCAAGGACCCAGCGGCCCAACGGGCGGATCAGGCCGGTCGCCTCCGCCACTGGGATGAACATCTTGGGGGAGATCGGGCCACGTTCGGGGTGGTTCCAGCGTACCAGCGCCTCGGCGCCGACGGGCCGGCCACCCGTAACGGCGTACTGGCGCTGAAATACCAACGACAGCTCGCCACGCTCGATCCCGCGGCGCAGATCCCTTTCCAGGAGAAGCCAGCACTGATGGACCAGCCAGAGAGACCTTATTATCAAAGAGTTAGTTGTTGATCACGGATCAAACCTAGCTACATCCTAAATGGATGCACCCGTACGAGTGTGGACACAGCGGGACTAAGGTGCGTCATCCCACCGCATTAGTGGCTCCCGCGACGTTGGAGGTGCTTAGACACACGATCTTGTTGGGAGCAGATAAATTTGCTCCGTGCCCTTGGGAGTGGGGACTGACAGAACTGCCAGAATGGTAACGAGCTTTATTGCACTGCGGCTGCACACCTGAACGACTAGATCCCTTCGAAGCAACTTCTCTGGCTTGACGCTCACGCTGGCGTTCCTGCTTCAGGAGCGTGGTAGTAGAGTCATGGGGATGGCTCGGAACGCCTCAGTGATCCGCAGCGCCTGTCCTCGATGAGGGTCAGAGCTTCTCCCGCACTCCCTGCATCATTGCCTCAACAAAAGCCGGATCCGGTGGGCGGCCAAAGGCGACCGTCGTGACCGGCTTCCACTTCCTGCCGATCAGGCGGTACTGCATCTCGCCATAGGCGCGCCAGTCGAGCTCGGGACGGCGGGCGCTACAGACTGCAACGTCGATGACTTGCTCGAACAGCGACCGGCCGGACCTGAACGGCCCGAAGCTGCTTCCATCGGTGATGAACAAAGGTCGCGTCGCTGCTTGGTCGCATTCGGCGATCACCGTCCTGATCACCTCCGTCAGCGCATCGCCCTGCAGCCCCAGCACCGTCACGACAACGATGGGCCGTACTTTAGGCTTCTGGGCAGCGGCTTTCTTCGGCGCAGGCTTATGCACAACCAGTTCTGGCAAGGGCGAAGCGGGAACGGCCGGCACCGGTGTTGGCCGCCGACGGAACGGTAGCCAGCCGCGCATCT
>NZ_DATAGQ010000184.1:0-3193 GCF_036263595.1 Geminicoccus sp.
ACGTGCGCTCGTTGCCAAAGCGAACAAGGAGATCGCGGAAGGGCGGCTGAAGAAGCGGCTCAAGGAAGGTGCGAGCACGGAGGAGATTACGGCTGAGTTTGGTGACCTGCTCAGGATCGAAGAACCACCTGTGCGACGCCGCTACGTCACCAATGATGCCACCATTGAGAAACTGGGCGAGCTCCTCAATGAGAACCCTCATGGGATCCTGGCTCAACGCGACGAGA
Source organism: Geminicoccus sp. (assembly GCF_036263595.1). NCBI lineage: Bacteria > Pseudomonadati > Pseudomonadota > Alphaproteobacteria > Geminicoccales > Geminicoccaceae > Geminicoccus > Geminicoccus sp. The sequence continues at coordinate 228 of NZ_DATAGQ010000184.1, forward strand.
TGATGGGCTGGTTGCGTGGCCTCGACCGTGACGGACGTGAGCAAGACCGCGCCTTCTACCTGGAGGCTTGGAACGGCAACGGGAGGTTTACCTACGACCGGATTGGACGCGGCACGCTCGATATCGAGGCCGTGTGCCTGTCCCTTCTGGGAGGCATCCAGCCAGGTCCACTTTCTGAATATCTCGAGGGAGCTGTCCGCGGTGGTTTAGCTGATGATGGGTTGTTGCAGCGGTTCCAGCTGTTGGTGTGGCCGGATCCGCCAAAGGTGTGGCGCAATATCGATCGCTGGCCCGATGGAGCAGCCCGCAGGATCGCACGGGAGATATTCGATCGGCTCGACCAGGTGGATGTTGTGGCACTTGGGGCGACGGCCGATGGCGAGGATCAGCCTTGGTTCCTGCGCTTCGATGACGAGGCACAAGAGGCGTTCGACGGGTGGCGGGAAGACTTGGAGAACCAGCTTCGTGCTGGCGATCTGCATCCCGCCCTTGAAGCCCATTTGGCTAAGTACCGATCGCTGATTCCCTCGTTGGCGCTGCTCTGTCATCTTGCTGATGGCAACAGCGGCCCCATCGGCACTGTATCGTTGATCAAGGCGCTAGGCTGGGGCGCCTACCTCGAAAGCCATGCCAGGCGCCTCTACGACAGCGTGATCAGAGCCGATCTGACGGCTGCATGTGCCCTTGGGCAGAAGATTCTCGACGGGGCTGTAAACGACGGGTTTGCGGCACGTGATGTCTACCGGGCGCAATGGTCTGGATTGGCTCAGCCCGCGACCGTCAAGGCGGCGACTGATGTTCTGGAAGACTTGGATTGGCTGCGTGCCGAGACCCGCGAGACGGGCGGTAGAGCTAAGATGGTCTTCCGTATCAACGTCAAGTTGAAGCTGGGAGAGCGGCGATGAATGCTGCCGCCAGCTTCGTTTTTCCTCAGTCACATAAAGAGGAAGGCACTGACAAAGCCGGCAGAAGCCTCTTCCGTCAGTTCTGTCAGTCCACTGCTCCAGGAATGCAGGAGAATAATCCAGCTGCCTTGAGCAGGAAGACGGCGGCGCACTACGCGGCGCTCCTTGCTCGCGGAGCACCTTCTGCCCAACCGCAACGTGAGCATCCTGCCTTCGTACACGCCCGCGTTCGCGGATGGCATGTCGAGGACCGTGTAGGCGGTGTGCTGGTCGACACGAACGGTTGCGCCGTTGATCCCGACCTCTTTGATCAGCTGCAAGACATGATGGAGCTAGCTTGGCCTACACATCTGCTCGGCGACGAGGCCGAGGTCGTGCTGCGCGGTGAGTTGGACGAGATCGAACAGGAGTACGTGCAATGATGTCTTCTGGTCCTGCCGCAATCGAGGCCGCGCGAGCCGCTCTGGATGAAGCTCGGGAGCGGGGCTGGCGCGTGCGCCTGGTGAACGGTTGGCCGCAGATCCAGGCGCCGCTGACGACGATGAGCCCCGCCCTGGTGGATCGACTGAGGGAGTTCGCTGACGCAGTGGCGGTAGTGCTGCAGGAGGAGCGCCGATGACCGTACGCTGGAGAGCCCGACTCTTGAACGGACGGCCGCTCTCGCTGTCGCCGGTCCTGCGCGATCGCCTGATCGAGATCCTGGCCGCCGCTGCGGTCATGCTCTCCCAACGAGGCGGAGCATGAACAACACCCGGGGCCATGTGATTCTCTGGCTTCCTCTCGGACAAGGACCGCTGTCATCCCTACTCGCACGTGAAATGGAGGATTTGCTTTGAAAAATTGCCAAGGACCACCAAGACACCTGTCCGCCGAAGCAAAGCTGTGGTGGACGAAGCTGTCAAGTGAGTACTCTATTCAAGATGATGGCGGCCTCTTGATCTTGCAGACGGCGTTCGAAGCATTCGACCGAATGCGTGATGCCCAGCAGCAGATAAAGAAGGATGGTACGACTTTCAAGGATCGCTTCAAGCAGATAAAGGTTCATCCACTGCTTGCCACTGAGCGTGATGCTCGTGCGCAATTTCTTGCAGCGGTCAAGCAATTGAACCTCGACCTTGAGCCCTTGAACGATCGGCCGGGCCGCCCGTCCGGCTCCAAGATGTAGGAAAAGCCATGCCCACCGTCCGCACCCGGCGTCGCCGCAACCGTGTGGAAGGCCTGACGCCGTTCCAGCTGGCGTTCCTGCTCGATCGTGAATTGCCGGAGCCATCCTCAGGCGACGAGTGGTGGAGGATCGTCGAAAGTGGTTGTGACAGACCGGGCTCTGCGTACCAGTCTAGTTCAGCCGGTGGCCTCTGGCGGCAATACTGTGAATATCTAATGGTTATGTGGCTGCAGGATCATCCTGGTTAGCGCCCGCAGGTCTGGTGGGACACCGATGCCCCGCGGCAGCCGCTCGGCCGGTTCCCCAGGTACTGGTATGACGGGCAGTTGCCAGAGCCCCGCCTGCAGCTGGGTGGCACTGGCACGGTGCGGGCCAATGTCCTGGCGGAGACCCATGACTACTCGCTGGGCATTCCGTGCCGGTGGGTCGTCAGGCGTGACCTCGACACCTTCCCGAGCCTGCGCGGCCGGGCCCAACCGCTGGATCTGGCCGATCCGCCCGTCTTCGAGGCTCAGGCTCAGTACCTCGACCGGCACGGACTGTTCTTGCCGGGCGAGCGGGAGCGCCTGAGCCTGGAGGACTGGGCACCGGAGGTCCTGGATCTGGAAGGGATCGATACCTGAACATGCTTTGCAGCACCCTCATGTAGGTGGGGGATCCACGACAAGGCTTGGCTTTCCATAGCCGGGGATCTGGCAGGGGTTTGCTCAAGCAAGCCAGATCCACAGCTGTGGTTTGACCATGTCTGAAGCATCCACAAGGTCAGTCACCTGTAACGGCCGCCACCATACCGACCACCACCTGGCCTGCTGGCCAGCCTTTCTAGCTGATCACATTGCTGGAGCAGTTTCCGTCTCGCGTGCTCCCAGCACCATCTCGGTCATCCATTTGATCAG
>NZ_DATAGQ010000185.1:0-14142 GCF_036263595.1 Geminicoccus sp.
CAGCAGACCTACAACCGGAGCTGGATCGTCGAGCGGCACGGCTACCGGACACCCGCCCAGGTTCGAGCCGGCCAGCTTGGTCAGATGCACATGGCCGCGTGAGCGCACATCGGTGTCTCATCATTGTGGACCGGTACAACAGGTAGAGATTCATGAACAGCTGCTCGACTGGACCTGAGAAGCGAGGAGGATTGCTCAGGATCGGGAGCAGGCCTTCCGTGTACTCCGCGTGGTATTCGTAAGCCTTCAAGCCCAGGAAAGTGAGGCCTAGGGCCGCCGCAGCGGCAAGCAAATGCGCCGATCTGCGAGCATGCGCATGCCGGGCGGACTTGATCGCAGCGGCTGCGGCGAAGCTGGAGATGAGCAGCACGACCGTGTTGGCGGCGCTGATCCACATGTGCAGCCGCGCTGACGCCGCGACGATTTCCTCGGGATGCAGGAAGCGGTAGATGACGATCACGATGCACAGGCCGCCGAACAGCATGATCTCCGTCGCAAGAAACAGGTTCATGCCCATCATGTCGGTCTCGTGCTGCTGGCCGGCTTCCTGATAGGGCTCGTGAACCTCGACGCACTCGGTCATGCCTCCTTGTCCCGCTCGACGTGATAATCGTAGGGTGGGCCTGCCACCGGAGTTTCCGTGAAGTTGTGCTTGAGAGGCGGCGAGGGCACCGTCAACTCGAGGCCGACAACCTGTCACGGGTTGGAGCCCGCCGGCTTGCCGTAGCGTATCGACCAGAACAGGTAGACGAAGGGCAGCAGATAGGCGACGCCGAGGATGGCAGCGCCCAGTGACGATATGACGTGCAGCACCTGGAACTCGGGTGGATAGACGTGGTAGCGCCGCGGCCTCCGAGATAGCTCAGAATGAACTGCGGGAAGAAGGTCAGGTTGAAGCCCGGGAAGATGAAGATGGCGGACAGCCGCCCCCAGACCACCGCGTAGGTCCGCCCGATCATCTTCGGCCACCAGAAGTGCAGTGCGCCGAAGAAGGCGGACACGGAGCCGCCGACCATGATGAAGTGGAAGTGCGCCACGACGAAATAGGTGTCGTGCACGTGCACGTCGATCGCCAGCATCGCCAGCACGAGCCCCGTCAGGCCGCCTACCACGAAGAGGCCGATGAAGCCCATGGTGATCAGAAAGAGGGGGGCAGCGAGATGTGGCCCTTATAGAGGGTGGCGGTCCAGTTGTAGACCTTGGTGCCGGACGGCACCGCGACGGCTAGGACCCGTTAGTTCTTGAGCCAATCGAGGGTGGCAGCGAGGCAGAGCACGCCCATGAAGGAACTGGCGGTCTTCTCGTAGCGGGTAGCAATGGCGCGCCACTCCTTGAGCCTGGCCCACAAGCGCTCCACCCGGTTGCGACTGTTGTAGATCCAGCCGGGACAAGCGACCGGTGCTTCATGCCGCTGCGGTGGAATCGCCGGTCGTGCGCCCAGGTTCCAGATGCGCTCGCGGAAGGCATGGCTGGTATAGCCGTGATCCGCCACGACCCAGCGTGGCACGGCCGGCAGACGGGCAAGCAGGGCAATGGCCTGCGGCAGTTCGTGGGCCTGTCCGGGTGCCAAGCGGAAGGCGATGGCGCGGCCAGAGCCATCCGCGATCACGCAGGCTTTCGTTCCATCGGCCTATGGCCGATCCCACGGAGTGATGTCGGCAGAGCCGACAGGGCCGCCACGAGATCGGCCAAGAGCTTCACCCTCAGCGCATCGGGTTCCGCTGCCCCTTTTTGAGCGGCACCGGCCGCCTTTTGGTGTGCCCGGATGTTGGTGCCGTCCAGGAAAGTCATGCCCAGCTGCACGCCCCGTTCCTGCGCCATCGTCAGCAGCCGTTCCCACGCCCCCAGTCGTCCCCATCAGCCGTCAGCAGACGGCTGATCCGATCTCCAGGGGAGCGGCGGCCAGCAGGCCGCCGAGGGCGGATGAAGGTCTGCGCCGCCATCCACCAGGGCCCGAACTCACTCGGCAGGCTGCGCCACTTTGCCCCGTTCTGGCTGCGCCAGATGCTCGAGCCTGCCCTACCGCGTCCTCGACGAGGAGGAAGACGAGAACGGCCGCTTTGGCGTGGATGGCCTCTACAACTTCAACAGCGAAGGCATTTATATGCCCGCCCCTGGCGCTTGCCGGCGAACTGACGGTGCCGTTCGACCAGGACGACGAGCGGGTCGAGACCGAGCTCAAGTTCATCGCCACGAAGAGTCTGGGCGGCTTCGTGCCGCGCCGCCTGCACCTCAACGTCTCCTGGGTGCACGCCTACGATGCCGAGGACGACGAACGTGCCGACTGGTATCGGGCAGCGCTGGGCTACAGTCAGCCGATCAGCTCCAATCTTCTGTTCGTCGGCGACATCGCACGTGAGCAGAACCTGGAAGAGGGCGATGATACTAACTTCGTGGAAGCCGGGCTGCGCTACCAGCTGACACCGCTGGCCGCGATCACTGCCGGGGGTGGTATCGGCGTTGGCGACGGCAGCCCGGATGCACGGATCACCGTCGGGTTCCAGTATGCCTTGCCTTGGTTGAATCGGTGAGGCCGGCGTTGGTGGCGTCGCTGCACCTCGTCGGGTCGAGCCGGTAGCCATTTCCTGGAGCAGACGTCCGTCTGAGGCGGGGAGACCCGCCTCAGATCCGGATCGTTCGCAGCCGGAGCGCGTTCAGGATCACAGAGACCGAGCTCAGCGCCATGGCCGCAGCGGCGATGATCGGGCTGAGCAGCACGCCCGTGAACGGATAGAGGAGGCCCGCTGCCACGGGCACGCCAAGCGCATTGTAGATGAAGGCGAAGAACAGGTTCTGGCGGATGTTGTTCATGGTGGCGGCGCTGAGCTTTCGCGCCCGGGCGATGGCGGCGAGGTCGCCCTTTACCAGGGTCACGCCGGCGCTCTCCATGGCAACATCAGTGCCGGTGCCCATGGCGATGCCGACGTCGGCGGCAGCGAGTGCTGGCGCATCGTTGACACCATCGCCCGCCATCGCCACGACGCGCCCCTGGTCCCGGAGGCGCTGGACAACTGCACTTTTCTGCTCGGGCAGGACCTCCGCCTCGACCTCGTCGATGTGCAGCCGGCTGGCCACCGCCTCGGCGGTGGCGCGGTTGTCACCGGTCAGCATGACGATGTGGATGCCTTGAGTCCGTAAGCCTTCGAGGGCCGCGGGCGTACTAGCCTTCACCGGATCGGCCACCGCAATCAGTCCGATGATCTGGCCATCGACCGCGACGTGCATCACGGTGGCGCCTCCGCGGCGGAGCTCATCGGCCCGCGCACGTGCCGCACCGAGCTCGATTTGGCGCTCCTCCATCAGCGCTACATTGCCGAGCGCCACTTCGGTACCATCGACACGGCCGATGACTCCCTTGCCAGTGATCGACTGGAAGGCGTCGACGACACCCAGCCGGCTGCCTCGTTCCTCGGCGGCCTTCACGATAGCCGACGCGAGCGGGTGTTCGCTGGAGCGCTCGAGAGTGGCGGCAAAGCGCAGTACCTCTGCCTCGTCGCGATCGGCCAGCGGCACGACCGCGGTGACGGCAGGCTTGCCCTCGGTCAGCGTCCCGGTCTTGTCGACGATGATCGTGTTGACCTTCTCCATCCGCTCCAGCGCCTCGGCGTTCTTGATCAGGACACCGAGGCCGGCACCACGGCCGACGCCCACCATGATCGACATGGGCGTGGCTAGGCCCAGAGCGCATGGGCAGGCGATGATGAGCACGGACACAGCTGCGACCAAGCCGTAGGCGAAGGCTGGCTCCGGCCCGAAGGCCATCCAGGCCACGAACGCCAGGATTGCCACGACGATCACGGCCGGCACGAACCAGCCGGCAACCTGATCGGCCAGCCGCTGGATCGGCGCGCGCGAGCGTTGAGCGTCGGCCACCATCTGCACGATGCGGGCCAGCATGGTCTCGCGGCCGACCTTGTCGGCTCGCATCACGAAGCCGCCGCGGCCGTTCAGCGTGCCGCCGATCACCTTGCTTTCCGGCACCTTCTCGACCGGCAGGCTCTCGCCTGTGACCATGCTCTCGTCGACAGCACTGGTTCCCTCCAGCACCTGGCCGTCCACCGGAACACGGTCGCCTGGGCGGACCCGCAGTCGGTCGCCAGGCAGGACCTGGTCGAGCGTCACTTCCTCATCGGTGCCGTCCACGCGCAGCCGACGAGCTGTCTTGGGCGCTAGGTCCAGGAGCGCACGAATGGCGCCGCTGGTCTGCTCGCGCGCGCGCAGCTCCAGAATCTGGCCGAGCAGGACCAGGACGGTGATCACCGCTGCCGCCTCGAAGTAGACCGCTACGGCTCCGCCTTCGAAGCGGAGGCTCGCGGGGAAGATCCAGGGTGCCGCCGTGCCGACGAGGCTGTAGACCCAGGCGACGCCGGTCCCGATGGCGATGAGCGTGAACATGTTGAGGCTGCGGCTCTTCAGCGAGGCCCAGCCGCGCTCGAAGAAAGGCCAGCCTGCCCAAAGCACCACCGGCGTGGCGAACAGGAGCTGCAGCCAATTGGAGGTCTGCTGGGCGACCAGCCTGTGCAGGCCGAAGAAGTGGCTGCCCATCTCGAGGATCACGACCGGCAGCGCCAGGATCAAGCCGATCCAGAAGCGCCGGGTCATGTCGACGAGCTCCGGGCTGGGACCAGCCTCGGCCGTCACTTCGACCGGCTCCAGCGCCATGCCGCAGATCGGGCAGCTTCCAGGACCGATCTGGCGGATCTCCGGATGCATGGGGCAGGTGTAGATCGCATCCGGCTTGGCAGCCGGCGCCGGCTGTCCCTGAAGGTAGCGGGCAGGCTCCGCCTCGAACTTCGTGCGGCAGCCGGCGCTGCAGAAGTAGTAGGTGCGCGCCGCGTGCGTGTGGCGGTGCTGTGTGGTGTGCGGATCCACCATCATCCCGCATACGGGGTCGGCGACCTTGTCTGGATCGGATGCGTGTTGATGGGAATGGTGGGGGCCGTGTGCAGCGTGCCCGCCTGCATGGCGGTATGCGCCGTCGTGGCTGGTTCCATGATCCATTGCCGGTCCCTCGTCTTTCCGTTGTCCGGCGGCGATCGAGCCTTGTGCCTTCGCAAGGTCGACGGCTGGGCGCAGCGGATGCTCCGACGCGCCCAGCCCCAACTGCCGCGGCTACAAGCCAGCGATTACTGCTGCGGCTGCTTGAGCAGCCACTGCTGTAGGAAGGCGATCTCCGGCTCCTGGGCCTTGATGATCGCCTCGGCGAGCTTGCGGATCTCCGGATCCTTGCCGAAGCTGAGAACCACCCGCGCCATGTCGACCGCCGCGATGTGATGGGCGATCATGCCTTTGGCAAACGCCATGTCAGGGTTGCTCCCAGGGACCACGGCCATGTCGCGGTGCATGCGCCGATTGATGGCATCGAAGGCGCCTTCAACCGGATCGAGCGGACCCGAGACATCCAAACCGGTATGGCCGTCCTCAGCACCGTCCATCCCAGCTTGGCCGGGTCGGCAGGCAGGCATCATTTCCATGCAGCGCTGCATCATGCCGGGGCTTTGACCCATCATGGCGCCAGGCGCCATGGGCATCGGCGCAACCTCCTCGGATCCGGTCACCGGTTGCTCGTGATGTTCGCCGTGTTCCTCTTCCTGTGCAGCAACGGTGCTGATGCCCAGGCCGCCAGCGAGTACTGCGGCGAGCAGCAAAGTCGTAGGACGCATCCCCTGTCTCCATCGTCGTGTCTGAAGGATCGACATTCACCAAGCGCCTATTGCGCCGGCACGGCTCCAGCCACTCTGATCAATCTGGGCAGTCATCGATGCTGCTCATGCAGCCGTTTCGACGCTGTCTGATTGGCTGGAGCCTGGCGTGCCGGACGGTCAGGCGGTGGCGATGGAGGGAGGATGCTGAGCTGGGGCCCGAACGAGACCAGCCAGGATCGGCTCGTCCGGGCGTGGCCAGGACTGCGGGAGAGGAGTGAGGTCGATGTCGCCTGCGACGGTCAAGATGCAGCAGGCATGCACCGCAGCCATGACGCAGCAGGAACTGGACGCCTGATCGTGTGGATCAGCCGGACAATCATCGGTACCATGGCAGATGGACATCTCGTGCGATGGCCCGGACGGCATCGTCTGGCCGGCATGGCCGGCATGGCCGGATACCGGAAAACCTGTCAGCACCAGCAGGACCATCGCCGCCAGCGCCAGCCATCGGCGGACATTCGCCAGGGCAGGCAGGGCCTGACGGTTGCTGCGATGGCGTCTGATCATTTGCCTCATGGTTTGGCCCAGGCTCCGCAGAGGAGATGATACCATCTGGTGGAGGCGATCAAGGTTCGATTGGCAGCAGTGCTTCCTTATCTGCCTGCCGGACTGGGTCGAGCAGGGCGTGGCTGGGACCCTGAGCTGCTATGGCTTTCCTGCGTGCGGTCGACTGGAGCGGTCCCGGCAGCCGTCGGTGCCCCTTTTGCGCCGAACAGTCGTGACAGTAGCCGCTGCCGTCCGGTGGCATCTCCACCCGACATGCTTAGGAGCATTGGGAAACCGGCATGCCAAGTATCTGAAAAGCTTGGCATCCCCAACGGGATTCGAACCCGTGTCGCCACCTTGAAAGGGTGGAAATAGAGGCATTTTGATGTCCACAAGCGTTCGTTGATATCCTTTGGTTTCTGACGTTCCTTAGGAAATTGTCCTCGATTGTCCCTGAATGCCCGTAGGAGTACATTTCCTAAGCATTCAGAACAGTGCCGGACATGCCGAAGCCGATCCCCCTGACCAGGATCTCCAGCAAGACAGAGCGGGCCAAGCTTGAGACGGCCCATGAGCCTTGGTGGTTCGGGGTCGCCCCTGGCCAGCATCTCGGCTACCGGCGACTGAAAGGCAGCGACTACGGCACCTGGTATGCACGCTGGCGTCCTACTGGCGGCAATGGTGGTTCGTACCGGAAGACGACGCTTGGCTTCGCCGACGATCAGCGCGAGGCAAACGGCATCGACATCCTCAGCTTCGCCCAGGCTCGCGCATCTGCGATCAAGTGGTGGGACCAGCTGGCCCGGAAGGCTGCTGGCCTTGAAGAAGAAGCCCCTCCTACGGTGCGCACTGTCGGCGATGCACTCGATGACTACCTGAGATGGTTCCGCCGCAGCCAGAAGTCTGTCACGGAGGCTAGGCGCGCCATCGAGCGCCACATTCGGCCGGCTCTTGGTCAGACCGACATGAACAGGCTGACTACGGCTAGGCTCAGGAACTGGCACCACGCTCTAGCCGAGGCGCCCGCTTTAGGACGATCAGGCAAGCCGAAGGCGCTCGCGACGGCCATCGAGCCGGAGGAACTGCAGCGTCGTCGGCAATCCACAGCAAATCGTCTGCTCACAACCTTGAAAGCTGCGCTCACTCATGCACACCGAGAGCATGGAGTCGGAGACCCGAGCATCTGGACACGGGTACAGGCGTTCAAGAGCGTAGAGGCAGCACGGCTCCGCTATCTGTCCCGCGATGAGGTCATCAGGCTTCTGAACGCTTGTCCGCCGGACTTTCGCCGCCTGGTACGTGCTGCGGTGGAGACCGGCTGCCGCTTTGGTGAACTCGCACGGGCGAGGGTTCGGGATGTCGATGTCACAGCCCGTACGCTGCTAGTGCCTGTGGCGAAGTCTGGCAGAGCTCGGCACGTGCCGCTCGACCGAGCGGCCTCAGCGTTCCTGCAGACGCTTGTGCAAGGCAGAGGAGGCGACGAACTCCTGCTACTTCGGTTTGATGGGCAGGCTTGGGGTGACAACCACCAGATCGCTCGGATGAGGCTCGCGTCGCAGCGGGCAGGGATCGTACCGGCAGTCAACTTCCACGCGCTCCGGCACACCTATGCCAGCGGGAGGATAATGGCGGGGGCGCCGCTTTTGGTAGTGGCCCAGGCATTGGGTCACACAGACACCAGGATGGTGGAGAGGCACTACGGCCACCTTGCTCCGGGGTTCGTGCGGCAGACGATCGATGAGACCGGTTTCGCGCTCGATGCGGAGCCGACCAATGTTGCGCCACTGAAGCCAGAGGCAACTGCAGTGGCGTGATCGTGCGCGCCCGGCGCTTCTGGGCAGATCGACCGGACGGAGCAACGGCCCTGGAAAGCTCGCTCCGCCCGGTCATGCTGGAGGATCAGCGGTATGACAGTTATCACGCTAGCTAGTTCGGTGCCACGCGATCAGACGGTGCTTAGGCGCCATAATGAGCAAGAAGTGTCTCATGCGTTCCGGACGAACCAGCCTAGCATAGCTGACAGAGTGAGGGAGCTTGCGTGGATGCTCCGAAGCAAGATGGAGGATCCGGAACGACCTTCGGCACCAACTCGCTCTGCTTGCCATGCACAGGTGCCTAAGAGGGTCAAGATGAAACGGAACGAAAAGAAGGGAACGATAGCTGATCGCTTTTTCAATCTGCGGCTGCTGTCAAGTGAAGTACGTGTCAAAGAAAGAACCGGTGAAATAGATGAGGAATTATCTCTGAAGCAGCAACGGGAAATTGATCTGGAGCTTGCTTATCTTCTTATTGAAGCACTCAAGCAAAGCAGAGACGGCAGCCGCAAGCTGCACCCCGCTATTGCAAATCATCTCGTCAATATCATTGAAGGTGGATTGGCGGGCAAGCTGCCATACAGCTGGCCTGAACCCAGTGGCGGACGGGATCAGTTTGAAGAGACTGCCGGACCAGAAGATGTCGCCGTGCTCTACAAGACTGCGGGAGAGAAACAGTTACTGTCTCAACGCAACTATGCTGCGTCGCTCTGTCACGAGTTTGGCATCTCGCGTAGGACTCTTCACTCCTGGGCGGCTGCGCGACCCGCATCGATAAGAGCGACCGGCGATGGCGGCTATATCCTCGCTTGTCATGGTTTAACGGTTTACGTTGGAACGCTTGACCTATTGCGCAGCACACTAGCCGATCTCCTTGCCAATGCCGTGTCGGCATATCTGAAGGTCTAGCCGTGCAGCGGTCAGGTCCCTGGCTGCTGCAGAATTGCCAGCGATAGAATCGTGTATTCTATAGCGTCCACCCGGACATCACGGGGCAGTCCTAAGCAGTAGAGGACCTGGACGTGAAAGAACCTTCCTCCCGCGCCGACCCTATCAGCGTTCGGATCCCTGATGCGGTTCGCATGACCGGGATCTCGCGCAGTGTGCTCTATGAGCTGATCAAGCAGAACCAGCTTGAGACCATCAAGATCGGCCGCGCAACGCTGATCCCCGTCGCCTCCTTGAAGGCGCTGATTTCCAAGAACGTCACCAAGTCTGCCGCCTGAGCGGCCGGAGACGAACGCCATGAACCTGAAGGAGAAGGGGCCGGGCCGCCACAGCCCGAGCCCCTACGAACGCCGCATGTCTGGTAGCACGGCTGTTCGAAACTCGCACCTGCTCGATCACCTCGCCTACCTCCAAGCCATCAACGCCGACATCCGCCGGGCTTTCCTCGCCTGGGCTGAGCTGGGAGGAGGGCGTGATGACGGATGCGCCTGAAGCCCTGCCTCCCACAGCCGTTGATCTCGCTGCTCCCGGCTTCGCGGATCCGGATGCAGTGGTGGTGCTGACCAGCCCGTCGCTGCGTCTCACGAAGATCCATACCCGACAGGCGGACGGAACGACCCGCACCGACCCCTATGAGGACGCTAGGCACTTTCGAGGCAGACTTGCGAAGGCAGTATCCATTGGAGCCCTGGCATCCCTTCTGGATCGCCTGAGGGACGACCAGAAAAGCGCGGTGATCCGTTCCGCCGTCCGTGCCGATGCCAACCGCGTCCACATGCGCCGTCTGCTGCACCCTGATCAGGATGACGCGGTCACGCTTATCGAAGTGCCGCGCCGGTGGGTCGCGCTGGACTTCGATGGGCTGGGCGCACCTGACAGATGGTGGCTCGATCTCTCCGGCACCTATGACCTGGTGGTGCGTCCGGCACTGCCGATCGAGTTCCGCCGCGCCACCTGCATCGTCCAGGCCAGCGGTTCGGCCGGCGTGAAGTCGGGCTTCCGTGGCCGGGTCTGGTTTCTCCTCGCGCAGGACCATTGCGGTGCTCAGCTGCGCCGCGTGTTCGCCAACGTGCCAGGCCTGGACCGGTCGACCCTCCATCCCGCCACGCTCATCTATACCGCGCGCCCGGTCTTCATCGGCATGGTTGATCCGGTGCCGGTGCGCTTGGCGATCATCCCGGGGGAGGCGGAACGGGTGGCGGTACGCGTGCCGCCGGAACCGCCTTGCCCAGTGGCGGCCCCGTTGCGTGCGCCGATTGACGGCACCTGGGGCCCGAAGCCGGCGTACAGCCGTGCTGCCCTGGATCATGCTTGCGAGCGCATCGAGCAGGCCGGCGATAAGCAGCAGCATCCGACCCTGTACCGCGAAGCTATGGGCATCGGCTCCCTGGTCGGCTCGGGGCATATGCCGCTCCTGAAGGCCAGGGCGGACCTGATCGAGGCCGGGCTTGCCATGAAGGCCTTTGGCCGCCCTTGGCGCCGAGAGGAAGTTGCCCGTCAGATCGACCGCGGGCTTGCCGCCGGCATGGATCGGCCGCGCGCGCCGGGAGGTGCGTCGTGACCGACTATGATGATGCGCACGACCTCGGCGCCGACGTTCTCGACGACTTGGATCCGGCCCTGCGGGCGAAGATCGAGGAGGCGCAACAGGCGGAGCGCCAGCGGGCGGAGAAGATGCGCGCTGCGGTTGGCTCCGATGATGAGGCGTTTACTACCGCCATCATGCAGCTCGCTGCTTTGCCGCCAGCCGACTACCAGCGCTCTCGCCGGGACAGCGCCAAGAAGCTTGGGATCACCTGCGGCTTCCTGGATGCCGTGATCCGCGCTGTGCGTATGGCTGGCGGAGAAGAGCAGACCAAGACGCACCAGCGCGAGCAGCTGATCGCGCTGGCCATGAAGCATGGCGAGTTCTGGCGCGATGACGCTGAAACGGGCTTTTGCTCTGTCAGCTATGAACAGGGACGGGTGGAGCACCATGCGGTCAAGAGCACCGGCTTCAAGCGCTGGCTGATCCACGCCTATGGCGACGCCCATACGATCAAGACCGAGCATGGGCCTCGTCCGGCTGCCCCTGGCACGCAAGCGCTGACCGAGGCGCTGGCTGCCATCGACGCCCTGGCCGGTCGTGGACCGCTGGACCGCCCCGCTATCCGCATCGGCGAGGCTCGGAAGCTGAATACACAGGGCGCGGAACTAGAAAGAGATAGGCAAGAAGCGTCATTAGCGTCATGCAGCGTCATGGCGGCCGTCTATCTCGACCTCGGTGACGCCTCCCATCGGGCCATCGAGATCGACCAGGGCGGCTGGCGGGTCGTTGCTGCCGCTCCTGTCCGGTTCCTCCGCTGTCCCGGCATGATGGCGCTGCCGATCCCGGTGCGAGGCGAGAGTGCTCTTGAGGCGCTGAAGAAGCTGATCGGGCAGAAGGGGGACATCTGGATCCTGTTGCTCGGTTGGCTGTTCGGCTGCTTTGCGCCGCGTGGTCCTTATCCGGTGCTCGCCATCACCGGCGAGCAGGGCTCGGGCAAGACCACGCTCGCCCGCGTGCTGCGCCGGCTGATCGACCCTAACAAGGTGGACCTCGGCACCAAGCCCAAGGACGAGCGCGATCTCGCGATCGCTGCCCGGAACTCCTGGGTGCTTGGCTTCGACAACATGTCGTCGATCGACCCGGACCTGTCGGACGCCATGTGCCGCCTGGCCACCGGCGGCGGGTTCCGCACCCGCCAGCTGTTCACCGATGACGGCGAGGTGCTGTTCTCTGCCAGCCGGCCGCAACTGCTGAACGCCATCCCGGATGTGGCTCGTGCACCGGACCTGCTGGATCGCGCGATCCTGCTGGAGCTGCACGCCCGGCCCGATACCGAACGGGAGTTCGAGGCCGACTTCTGGCGGAAGTTCGAGGCACTGGCTTCGGCAGTCCTGGCCGCACTGTTGGATGCGGTGACGGGCGCGCTGAAGCGGCTACCAACCACCGTGCTCAAGTCCAAGCCCCGAATGGCGGACTTCGCCCGCTGGGTGGAGGCTGGTGCACCAGACCTCGGGCTGAAGCCGGGGCAGTTCCTGAAAGCATATGAGCGCAACCGCCGCAATGCCGCCCGGATGGCGCTGGACGGCGACGTGCTGGTGCCAGTGCTTCGGACCTTCCTGGAGGGCAACAGCAACGCCTTCACTGGAACGGCTACCGAGCTGCTCAGCCGGCTCAACGCCAAGGTCGACCTGGACACCAAGCGCACCAAGGGATGGCCTGGTGCTCCGCATGCCCTGACTGGCCGGCTCAAGCGTCTGGCCCCGGCGCTGCGGCGCGACGGCATCATCGTCGAGACCGGCCGCGATATGCATGCCCGCGGGCTGTCGCTGAAGCTGGAGATACCCAAAGAGCCTGACGAACCGCTCGAGGTTGATGGTGATGAGCCTGCGGATGACGCTCATGACGCCAATGACGCTCCGTCCCAATCTCTTTCTGATCCCTCGCTGCATGTGTTTGAAGGTGAGCTATGATCGCCGCGCTGGCCCGCGCCCGAGCCGCAGGGGTGGCGGTTCGCCTTGAGCCGGGCGGCAGGATCCGTTGGGAAGCACCGCGACCAATCGGGCCCGATCTGCTGGCCGATCTTCGGGCTCGGCGGGAGGAGGTCCGTGCTGTGCTCACGGCGGCAGGAGGATCCGCGCCTGCGCCAGTGGATGGCGCAGATCCGCTTGCACGGGCTTCTGCACAAGGCTGGCGCGTGGAGCTGCGACCGAGCGGGCTGCTGGTCGATACCTGTGGAAAGCCAACCGATCCTGCGCTGATGGATGCTCTGCATGCTCTGGCGCGTGACCAGGAGACACCACCGTTGCCCGATCACCTGCTCGCCGATGAGGGTGAGATCGTGCTGCGGGACGAACTGGACGAGATCGAACAGGAGTTCCGCCCATGAACCGCCGCATCGTGGTCCGCACCCGCACGGGCTGGCGGGACATCCCGGTTGAACAGCGCCCCATCCTCACGCCTCGCCGGCGTCGTCGCATTGACGAGAGCGTGCCTGTCGAGCGCCTGGTGGAGCATGACGGCACGCCAATCAGCGTCGCCCCTAGCCCACCTCGTCACTTCCGGCTGGCGCGGGCGGCGGATGGCACTGCCGTTCGCCTCGATCAACAGGAGAGGGAGGGGGCTATCACATCTCTGCGACAGTAAAAAACTAAGGACCGCTGTCGGTCCACCACGCACACGAAACTAAGGAATCGCTTTGAAAAACTCACTAGGACCCCCAAAGCACCTATCTGCCGAAGCAAAGCGGTGGTGGACGAAGCTTTCTGAAGAGTATTCCATCCAAGATGATGGCGGTCTCCTGATTTTGCAAACTGCATTCGAAGCATTTGATCGAATGCGAGATGCGCAGCAACAGATCAAAAAGACTGGAGCGACTTTTGAGGATCGCTTTGGTCAGGTGAAGGCGCATCCATTACTCGCTACAGAGCGTGACGCTCGCGGGCAATTTCTTGCGGCGGTCAAGCAGCTCAACTTGGACATCGAGCCCTTGAACGACCGGCCGGGCCGTCCGCCCGGCTCGAAGATGTAGGAGAAGCCATGCCCACCAAGCGTGTCCGCAGGCGCCGAAACCGCGTCGAAAGCCTGAGTGCGTACCAGATCAGCTACCTGCTGGACTGCGCGCCGCCGGAGGTCCCGGAGTCGGATGTTTGGTGGCGCTATACGGAAGTAGGCTGTGACCGACCCGATTCGCCCTACCAAGCCCGATCCGCAGGCGCGCTTTGGCGGCAGTACCGCGATGAGCTGATGGCCTTGTGGCTACAGGATCATCCCGGTTGTCGCCCGCAGGTCTGGTGGGACACCGATGCCCCGCGGCAGCCGCTCGGCCGGTTCCCCAGGTACTGGTATGACGGGCAGTTGCCAGAGCCCCGCCTCCAGTTGGGCGGCGTTGGAACGGTTCGGGCCGACGTCCTGGCAGAGAGCCATTGCTACTCGCTAGGCATTCCGTGCCGGTGGGTCGTCAGGCGTGATCTCGACACCTTCCCGAGCCTGCGCGGCCGGGCCCAGCCGTTGGATCCGGCCGATCCGCCCGTCTTCGAGGCTCAGGCTCATTATCTCGACCGGTACGGACTGTTCCTGCCGGGTGAGCGGGAGCGCCTGAGCCCGGAGGACTGGGCACCGGAGGTCCTGGATCTGGAAGCGGTCGATGATTGAGCCAGATCCG
>NZ_DATAGQ010000186.1:0-7751 GCF_036263595.1 Geminicoccus sp.
GGGGAAAAGCAAGCAAGCCAGGCCCGCAGAACCACCGCCGCAGCCGACCCTGCCAGCTGGTCAAGCTGTTCCACCACGCCTGAGCCCGCTGCCCGCACCAAAGGACCGGCCACAAAGCAGCGTGCCAAAGTAGTGCGAGGCAGACGACAGGCCGCCCTCTACGCAGACCAGTTGCATCCCTCGCACGCGCAGACTAGGTCCGTGCCTGCGCTGGAAGCGTGGCCGAGTGGTTGAAGGCAGCGGTCTTGAAAACCGCCGGGGGGCAACCCCTCGTGGGTTCGAATCCCACCGCTTCCGCCAATCTGAGCTGGTAAACGTTTGATTTGCATATGGTTCTGTTGAGCAAGCGTCTATTCCTACCAACACTGGCCCCAACAGCGCTCCTTCATGATGATGGCCTTCCGCTCTTAGCCGCCGGTTGGACACCTTATTCCGCCAAAGCTCACGCTGTTCAACCGAGCTTGACGTGGAGGTTGAGGTATAGGCCATCCTGCGGAGCAGTACGTGCACGTGAGGTATAGTTGAGGCGGGCTGAGAGCCGCCCGCACCATCGCTGTGAGGAGGTTCGAGCCCGAGATGCCCGGCGGCCACACCCACCACAAAGCGGGCTGGTCCGGCACGATCCGGAGCGCGAGGACCCTCCGCAGTAAGTGGAGCCGTATATGACCGTGAGGAAGGAGATGCCTCGCCATGAACTTACGCCAAGCCCGGTGGGAACAGGCTAATGACGGATGCAGCGCCGGAAGTAGTCCTTCGTCGCGAACTTTGATTTACAGTTAAATGAAGTTGATAGAGACGTTCCAACAAGAGCCTGCCTTGGAGAACACGACTTATCATCGCGCGTTGACACGGGTGTCGCTGCTACTACCCTCGCGGGCTCAGGGCGCTGGCTTCTGAAAATGGCGGCCGTTCTGGGGAGGACACAGGATGTTGCGAAGGGTTTGTCTGCTCACGTCGGCCCTGGTTACGCTGCCCATGGCCGTGGCTTTTGCCCAGGAACGGCAGCCGATCACCAATGCGACCTGCGAGGAACTGGCGGCCCGTTACGAGAAGCTGCCGTTCACGAACATCCTGCCGGTCGAGGCCGGGCCGGTGATGGTCGATGGCGAGGAAAAGCCGATCACGATCGGGTTCTCCCAGACCGGGTTCAACCATCCCTGGCGCGTGTCGATGCTGGAATCGCTGCAGGCGGAGGCTTGCCGGCATCCGAACATCGAGCTGGTCGTGCTGGACGGCAACGTCGATGTCGCCAAGCAGAACAACGACATCCGCGACCTGATCGCCCGGGGCGTGAACGCCGTGATCATGAGCCCCGTGGAATCGGCGGGTCTCGTTCCGGCCGCGCGTGCCGTGATGAACGAGGGCCTGCCGCTGGTCGTGCTGGATCGCGACGTGCCGACCGAGAAGACCTTGTTCATCGGCCAGAGCAACGTGACCATGGGCGAGCAGGTCGCCGAGAAGATGGCGGCGGATCTGGGCGGCAAGGGCAAGATCGTCGTGATCACCGGCTTGAAGGGCTCGTCGCCCGCGGTCGATCGCGACAAGGGCATGAAGAACGTCCTGGCCAAGTATCCGGACATCGAGGTGCTCGCGACCGGCGATGGCCAGTGGATTCGCGAGCCCGCGGTCCCGCTGATGGAGGACTGGCTCACGGCCCAGCCCGAGATCACCGCGGTCTTCTCCCATGCCGAGGAGTCCGCCTGGGGCGCGCAGCTCGCCATCGCGCGGGCGAACCGCTGCAAGGATGGCATCAGGCACTACACGTTCGATGGCTCCAACGCCGGGTTCAAGGCGGTCAAGGCCGGCACGTTCGGCGCGGACGGCAACTACACGCCCTTCATCGGCGATATCGGCCTGCGCGCGGTCATCTACCAGATGACCGGCAAGCCCATCCCCGAGGCCAAGCCCTACGACCAGCCTGGGGTGACGCTGACCCTGCCTGACTCTCCGGTGGTGACCGCGGCGAATGCCGACGAGTGGATCGGCCGTGGCTGGGGCGATTTCGAGCCTACCCCCGACCCTTGCCGCTGACCGGGTCCGGCGCGGGCGTGACGCCCCTCCTGGCCGTTCGCGGCCTGAGCAAGTCGTTCCACGGCAACGTCGTCCTCCACGACCTGGACTTCGCGGTGCATGGCGGCGAAGTCCGAGCACTGGTCGGCGAGAACGGTGCCGGCAAGTCGACGCTGATCAAGGTCCTGGGCGGCGTCTACCAGCCGGACCGCGGCGAGTTGCTGGTGGACGGCCAGGCCACCCGCCTGCGCTCGCCGAGGGATGCGCTGGCCCGCGGCATCGTGGTGATCCAGCAGGAACTGTCGCTGGCCCCGCATTTGTCGGCGGCCGAGAACATCTTCCTCGGTCACTTCCCGACCACGCGCTTTGGGACCGTCGACAAGGCAGCCATGCGTCGGCGTTCGGCGGAGCTTCTGGACAGCCTGTCGATCGCGGTCGATCCGTCGGTGCCGGTCGGCCGCCTCAGCATCGCCCAGCAGCAGATGGTCGAGATCGCCAAGGCGATCTCGCTGTCGGCCAGGGTGCTGATCCTGGACGAGCCTACCGCCGTGCTGGACGAGAAGCGCGTCGCGATCCTGTTCGAGCTGGTGGCGCGGCTGAAGGCGCAGGGGCTGGGGATTGTCTTCATCTCCCATCACCTGGAGGAGATCTTCCGGATCTGCGACCGGGTGACCGTTCTTCGGGACGGTTCCAAGACCGGCGAGGCGTCCGTCGGCGAGATCGACCAGGAATGGCTGGTCAGCCACATGATCGGCCGCCAGTTCCCGGTCCATGCCCGGCAGGCGCACAGCTCGGGCAAGCCGGTCCTGCAGGTCGAAGGCCTGACCCGCCCGGGCGAGTTCACGGACGTCTCCTTCGCGGTGCACGAGGGGGAGATCATCGGGCTGGCCGGCCTGGTCGGAGCCGGCCGCTCGGAGGTGGCGCGCGCCCTGGTCGGACTGAGCCATCCGAGTGCGGGAACCATCAGGCTGTTCGGCCGGCAGGTGCGGATCGCCAACCCCAACGCTGCTGCCAGACAGGGCATCAGCTATCTCACCGAGGACCGTAAGGCGCAGGGCCTCCTGCCCAACCGGCCCGTGCGCGAGAACGCCACGATCTCCAACCTGCGCCGCTTTACCCGGTTCGGCGTGATGAACCTGGCAAAGGAACGGAGCTATGTCCGCGAGATGATCGGCAAGCTGGACGTCCGCCTGGCCGGCATGGGCACCGAGATCCGCTACCTGAGCGGCGGGAACCAGCAGAAGGTCCTGATCGGCCGCGCCCTCGCGATCGAGCCCAGGATCCTGATCGTCGACGAGCCCACCAGGGGCGTCGACATCGGCGCCAAGCAGGAGATCTACGCCCTGATCGAGCAGCTCGTGGCCAACGGCGTGGCGATCGTCCTGATCTCCTCGGAGATGGAGGAGATCCTGCGCCTGTCCGATCGGATCGTCGTTCTGCGGCGTGGCCGGGTGGCGGCAACCCTTTCCCGTGACGAAGCCACCGAAAGCAGCATCATGAGGTCAGCAGCCCTTGCCGCGTGAGATCCCCCGTTCCGGCATCGTTGCGACCTTGCGGACTCTCGGTGCCGGCCGCCTGGGCGGCCTCATCGCGCTGATCCTGCTGGTCGTGGTCGCATCCATCCTCTCGGACCGCTTCCTGACCATTCCCAACCTCCTGAACGTGCTGCGCCAGGTGGCGATCGTGGGCATCCTGGCCCTCGGCATGACCTTCGTGATCCTGACCGCGGGCATCGACCTGTCGATCGGTGCGGTCCTTGGCCTCTCGGTGGTCCTCTACGCCGGGCTGCTGGAGAGCCAGAGCCTGGCGGTCGCCATCCCGCTGGGCCTCCTGGCAGGCGCCTGTGCCGGCCTCGTGAACGGGCTCGGCATCGCCTATGCGGGGATTCCCGCCTTCATCATGACCCTCGGCATGCTGTCGTTCGCACGCGGCCTCGCGTTCATCTACACGGGCGGCACCCCGATCCCCATTCTCGACGAGTCCTTCTATTACTTCGGCAACGGCTACGTCCTGGGCATTCCGATCCCGGCCATCGTGCTGGTCTGCACCCTGCTGGTCAGCGCCTTCGTGCTCGGGATGACGCCGTTCGGCCGCTCGGTCTACGGGATCGGTTCGAACGAGGAAGCGGCACGCATGTCCGGTGTGCCGGTCCGGGTCTACAAGACGGCCGTCTATGTCATCTCGGGCTCGCTCGCCGCGGTAGCCGGCGTGGTCTATGCCTCCCAGCTCAGCATCGGCACGCCGATCGCCGGCCAGGGCTACGAGCTGGATGCCATCGCGGCGGTCGTGGTCGGCGGCACGTCGCTGTTCGGCGGCAAGGGTTCCGTCTGGGGTACCTTCATCGGGACCCTGATCATCGGCGTGCTCGCCAACACGCTGAACCTGAACGGGGTCGACCCTTTCGTGCAGCAGCTGGTGAAAGGCGCCCTGATCGTGGTCGCCGTGTTCGGCATGAGCCGCGCCAACCGGACCTGAGGACGGATCGATGCCAACCAGACGTGAGGACGGATCGATGGATCTCGTGAGCGAGCGGATCCTGCCGGTACTCGAGCTGCTGCGCCCGCAGGTCGATTCCCACATCACCCTGGACCGGATCCGCCGCTACACCTTCGCAATCGCCGACATGCCGGCACCGTCGACGGCGGCTAGCGCCTTCCGCACCCCTGTGCTCAAGCGCCTGCTCGGCGAAGACGGGGCCATGCAGATGCAAGGCCTGCACCTGCGGGAGGACTTCGAGAAGACAGGCAGCACGGTGATCCTGACCGGCAGCGACCAGCCCGCCAAGCCGGTCTGGTACTTCGCGCATCTGGATACGATCAGCTACCTCATCCAGCCGCGCCGGGACGACCGCTACCCGCTGGTTCCGTTCTGCTACCACCTGATCGAGGAGGGTGTGCGGCCGGCCGAGGCCTACCGCTACGATCTTCCCTCCAACGGCTACCGGATGGTGGCATCCGGCAGCCTCGTCACCGAACGGAACGAGCCGTTCTTCCGGCCCGACGACATGAGCGCGTCGCTTCGGGTCGGCGACCGGGTGGTGATGACGGCACCCTGTCGCGAGCTGGATGGCGGCGACTTCGTCGGCCATGTCGACAATGCCGGGGCCGTAGCATCTCTGGCCGTGGCCGCGCCGGTCATGGCCGCGGCCGGGATCCAGGCGATGCTGGCCTTCCCTGACGAAGAGGAAGGCCCGCGCGGGACCGGCAGCCAGATGATGGGTCGCGGAGGATCGCGGATCGTCAATGTGCTGCCGACGCCAGATCTGGCGATCATCGCGGACGTCCAGCAGGCCGGCGGCGACAAGGACGCCGATACGCGCGGCGGGGTGGAGAACAGCACGCGGCTGGGCCAGGGAGCGGTTCTAGCCGAATTCTCCAGCCTGGCACGCGGTGCGGTCACGCCCCCGCATCTCTACGCCCTGGCGCAGCATTTCGTCGGGATCCTGCGGGGCTTCGGCGTGCCGGTCCAGGAATCGAACAACGCCTATACCTCGCGCAGCGACGATGTCGGCGTGCTCCTGAAGACCCCGAACATCCTCCTCCTGGGCTTTGCCGGGTTCAACCGGCACCTGGACAAGGGCGAGCCGCGCGCGAACCTGCACGACCTGGTCAGCCTCTCCAAGGCGATGGTCTATGGTGCGGCGATGGCACCGCTCTACCGGGAGCTGACCGCCGAGCTGTTCGGGCGGACCGCATGAGCGAGATCGTCACCATCGGCTGGCTCACGATCGACGACATCATCCTGGGCGACGTCGTGCAGCGCGACGTGCTCGGCGGTGGTGCGCTCTACTCCGCGGTGGGCGCGCAGGTCTGGAACGATTCCGTGGGCATCCACTCGGTCACCGGACGCCGTCACTTGGGCTTGGTGCGTGCGGACATCGAGGCGCGCGGCCTGGACAGTCGCGGCATCGAGACGATCGAGGGCAACGGCCTCCAGCTCTGGCTTCTCCACGAGAACGACAGCGACAAGCAGCAGATTCCGAAGCTCTCCTCCTCGACCGCAGCGGAGATGGATGCCGGCCGCGGGCCGCTGCCCTCGTTCTATCGGAACGCACGGGGGTTCCACATCGCGCCGCAGGGTCCGGACAGCTCGGTGGCCAATGCCGTCCGCCTCGATGCGCTGCCGTCCCGGCCGGTCGTGACGCTCGACCTGCTGTCGGACGGCTATATCGACGCCAGCCGTTATCGCGACCTGACCTTCCTTCGCCATCTGTCGGCCTTCCTGCCGAGCGAGGCCGAGATCCGGCGGATCTGGCAACCCGCCGATCTCGAGGACTGGCTGACCGAGCAGGCGGTCGCCCATCACTGCCCGATCGCGGTCAAGCTCGGGGAGCAAGGCTCGATCGTCTGCCTGCCGGACGAGCGTCGCCTCGTGCGGGTCCCAGCCTATCCCGCCGCCGTGGTCGACACGACCGGTGCCGGCGATGCGTTCTGCGGCGGCTTTCTCGCCGGGCTGGTGGATGGCAAGCCTCTGGACGTCTGCGCGGCGATGGGCACGGTTGCCGCCTCCTATGTCATTGAGGCCTGCGGAGCCCTGCGCACCGCGCGTCCCGGCCAGGCGGAGCGGCAGGCACGTCTGGAACGGGTGCGGGCCGGCATCACCGCTACCGATTTCTGATCCGTTCCGACGTCTGACTGGACCTCTTCATGCCCGTGGCTCCGCACCGCCCTTCGCCCCTCGACGCGATCTTCAAGGTGAACAAGCCGCTGATCGGCAATGTCCACTGCGCGCCGCTTCCTGGCACGCCCCGCTACAAGGGCGAGCCCATGGCGGCCATTGCCGAACGCGCGATCCAGGATGCGCAGGCTTATGCCGCCGGCGGCATGAATGGGCTCCTGATCGAGAATCACGGCGACATCCCGTTCCTCCCGCCTGGGGAGATCGGGCCAGAGATTGTCGCGGCGATGAGTGTGGTGGTGAAGGCAGTGGCAGAGGCGGTGGACCTGCCGTTCGGCCTCGATCTGCTGGCGAACGACGCCATCGGCGCGTTGGCCATCGCCAAGGCCACCGGTGCCCGGTTCATCCGGGTGAACCAGTGGGTGAATGCCTATGTCGCCAACGAGGGACTGGTGCAGGGCGAGAGTGGCCGGGCGCTGCGCTATCGGCGGATGATCGGCGCCGACGACGTGGCGATCTTCGCCGACGTCCACGTCAAGCACGGTGCTCATGCCATCGTCGGCGATCGCGGCGTGGCGGAGCTGGCACGGGACACCGAGTTCTACGACGCGGACGTCGCGATCGCGACCGGCAACCGGACCGGTGATTCCGTTCCCGCCGAGGAGATCCGGGACGTGCGCAGCGGCACGAGCCTACCGGTGATCGCCGGCAGTGGTCTAGCTAAGGACAATGCTGTGTCTCTTCTGACCGACCTCGATGGAGCGATCATTGGATCCAGCCTGAAACACGACGGCGTATGGTGGAACCAGGTCGATCCGGCCCGTGTCGATGCCTTTGTCGCGGAAGTACGCCGGCACCACCCAGCCTGATCCGAATCCGACAAATGGCTCAGATAGAGCACCAAAGCCAAGCGCTTCAGCCTGGTCCTGACCCTGGAAACTGGTCCGGCCGGTATGCGAATTTTCGGGCGATCTGAACCCTGGGAGGGACGGATGCCATGAAGCGCAAGCGTTACAGCGACGAGCAGATCGCCTTTGCCTTGCGGCAGGCAGAGGGTGGAACGGTGATCGAGGAGATCTGCCGCAAGATGGGGATCTCAGAGCCGACCTTTTATCGCTGGAAGA
>NZ_DATAGQ010000187.1:0-3456 GCF_036263595.1 Geminicoccus sp.
CAGCCCTCTGCCACGGTGACGCCGTTTCCGCGTCGGGTTCGTTCGCCGGAGCTGGAGCTGGAGCATTTGCGGGTGGAGCTGGATGCCGAGGCCGGGCTGTTGTTCGCCCGGATGAAGCATCCCGAGCGGGCCTGCTACACGCTGGGGCTGATGCGCGACATGCGCACGCTGCAGCGCCACCTGGTCGAGCTCTATGCCGGGCTGCCCGCAGCGGAGATCCCGTTCCGCTACCTGGTCTGGGCGTCCGAGGCACCCAAGGCCTGGAGCCTGGGCGGCGACCTTGCCACCTTCACCGCGATGATCCGCTCGCGCGACGAGACGGCCCTTCGCGCCTATGCGCACTTGGCCATCGACATCCTGCACGACAACCTGGTCAGCCTGGGCCTGCCGGTCCTGACCGTGGCGCTGATCACTGGCGATGCGATCGGCGGCGGCTTCGAGGCGATGCTGACCGACGACCTGGTGATCGCCGAAGCCGGCACCAAGTTCGGCCTGCCCGAGATCCTGTTCAACCTGTTCCCGGGCATGGGCGGCTACAGCTTCCTCAAGCGCAAGCTGGGGGCATCCATGGCCCGGCAGATCCTGGAGGACGGCATCTCCCGCTCGGCCGACGAGGTCAAGGCGCTGGGCCTGGTCGACCATGTCTGCCCGGCCGGCGAGGGCGAGGCGACCTTGCGCCGCCTGGTCGCCGAGCAGGCACCGCGCTTTGCCACCCTGCTCACCCTCAAGCGGGTGCGCGAGCGCGCCGACCCGCCCGCCAAGGACGAGCTGGTCGACATCGTCGACCTGTGGGTCGACCTCGCCATGCAACTGGGCGAAGACGAGCTGCGCCGCATGGACTGCCTGGCCCGCGTCCAGGAGAAAAAGCGCGCCCAGCCCCACACCAGAACACGCCATGCCGCATGACGGAGGCCCTCAGAATCAAGCCTCGCCCTCGGCACTACTTGGACAGGAGATGCCGCGTTACCCATCTCACGGGGGGACTGGCCCTACGGGATTCCGCTGCTGGCCGGCTTGGCTGATCGTCCAGGACCTTCCTGCCGAGGCCGCGCAGCCCGGAGGCGGGGAGGGCGGTGGATAGCGGAGCAACTGTGCCCCAGGCTACCTGCCATCGCTGCAAGGTGAACCTCGACAGGACGTCGATCGGGCTCGCAGCCTGGCCTGGTGAGGCCGCCTCATTACCGTCGGTCGCTGGCCTGTCTCCTGCTTCGACAGCCCGCCAACCTGCGGCAGAGCCCTTCTTCCGGAACCTTGCGGACCTGTGCTGGCGAAGCGATGGCGCTCCGTCCAAGATGTCCGCTGAGATCATTCGCCCATCGGCCGCGACCTGCACATCGCATGGCGAGGGCGTTGCAGAACGAGCCAGGCACCGGCCGTTGCTTGCTGCGCCACCTTGGCAGAACTAGAGCATGTGTGATCCGTTTCGATGTCGTGACCGTCCGGCGGGACACAGGCAATGGCGGAGGCGCACTGGCGGGAGCATCTCGAGTTCCGGCTCGATCCGTTCTGGCGGCGATGGGCATGAGGAAGCGACGGTCCTGGGCGCCGGTCCGCCTGCAGGGGCTGATCGGACTGGTTGAGAGGGCCGTGAGCCTGCAGCCCACCGCGCTGGAGCAGGCTTGACATGGCCAGCTTCATCATATCGTCACGAGCACCAACTGGGACGACGGATCCCTCCAGATCCTCCTGGACCTGAATCCCGTGGACGCCGGATGAATAGCCGCCTGGCCAATCATGGTGGAGAAGGCAGCCGTGCTGGTGGTCGTCGACACCGCCCTGCCCAAGCAAGGGGAAGCGTTCGGCAGGCGTGGCAAGGCAGTACTGCCGCTGTCTACGCAGGCGGGCTAACTGCCAGGTTCTCGCCTTGCTCACGCTGGCCAAGGACGAGGTCCCCTTGCCGGTGAGCCTGGGCGGCCAGCAAGGCTCGCTGCGTGCAGGCCGGCATACCAGAAGAGTACCAGCGCTCTTTGCCGAAGACCGAGATCGCGCTGATGGAGATCGATCGGATCATCACCGCCGGCGCCCATGGCCTTGCCAGGTGCTGGTCGATACCCCCAGGCGTCCCGAGGACAAGGGACCACTGGCAGCGGCGTTCACCGCCAGACGAGTGCACCCAGCCGAGGGCGCACAGCTCAGCCAGGGCCGTCATCTGCCGGGCGAGGAGGTCTGGCTGGTGGACGAGCATCGCAGCTCCGGCGAGCGCAGATACTACCTCTCCTTGGCCACCTGCTGCGGGCTGAACCGTAAAGACTGTCGCCAAGTGGCATCGGCGCAGCTTTATGGCCGATGCACGGATGGGACCAGGCCGGCCACGCAGCCCGGTGCTCCCCCAGGCCGAGGAGGCGATGATGGTCGGGTTCCGTCGCCCTACGCTGCTGCCCTTGGACGACGTCCTGCGCTGTCTCGTGCCTGCTGAGTGCCGTCACGGCATTTCCCGCTTGCCCCATGACGAGGGGAGGACATCACGGCGCAAGCGCTTTGCCGATCCTGCAAGCTCTGCAAAGGCCAAGGGCAAGCTTTTCAAGCTCCTCGCGATTGACCGGGCTTCACCCATGTCGCTGTTCGAAGCCAGCGGCGCTGCCTTCCTGCGTTAGGTCGCCGCCATGTTCGCCTGCCAGATCCATCCTGCGCTGACTGGCGACAGCCTGTCCCGGACCTGATCCGGAGGCATGCTGCAGGCTCCTGCCTGCCATCCTTTCAGAAAGCGAATCGAGGGCCTGCTGGCCATCGATGAACCAATGGTCAGGCCGAGAGGATGAACCGGAAGATCAAGGAGGCCACCATCAAGGCCTTCCATCCCGACTCTCAGGCATTCCAGCCATACGGCTTGACGTTCGTCACCGCCTGCAACCTCGCCAGCCACCTCAAGGCATCGCCATGGCGGACACCGTTCCAGACCATCTGCGGCGCCCGGAAAGCCCGACCGTCAGCCCACAGGATCAACCCACACCACCTCATCCCAGGGATCGTATGGCTGAGCCCAGTGCCAGGGGTGCCGACCGTTCCGGCACGTCCGCCCGGTCAGGCTCTTCTGCCGGCGCCGGCGGCGACGGAGGCCGGCATTGACGAAGGCCTGTTGGATCCTGATCTCATCGGGACCCGCAGCAGGGCCGGGGACACCAGGAAGGGATTGGCCCTCTTCTCATGGCAGGTGGCGATAGCCCGCCAGTTCTTGAGCCTGGCTGAGAGCCGCTCGACCCGGCCACAGCCTTGCTCTCGATCGATGGAGACAGCTCCAGGCAGGGCGGGGGACCGCTGCTGCCGGCGACCATGGCTGGCCTTGCAGTCATCGGGCTGAAACCGGGCTCCGCGAGCCGCTAGAGCAGTTTGAGGTTGCACGGGTTCAGCGTGTCTGGTTGGGGGATCATCTCGGGTGAGGGAGATGGTTGATGACGGCCCCGTTGTCTCGGGATCTGCGTGAGCGGCTGGTCCGTACCGTGGCGGCAGGCAGTTCGA
>NZ_DATAGQ010000188.1:0-16440 GCF_036263595.1 Geminicoccus sp.
AGGTCGACACCTGCGCTCCAGATCCGCCAGTCCGGAACGGTGGTGGCCTCCACACCGAAGTGCCGCGCATCGCCCAGAATATGTCCAATGACCACCATGATGGCAGCAAGAGCGCGCAGTGCTTCGATCGCTTCCAGGCGACCGGTCTGCGAAGCTCCCGCCGCTTCGGCCAGACGACCCGGGAACGCTGCAGCGGCGTTGATCCCGATCATGGACGCGGCTCATCGGCTGGGCTTGCCAGCAGAAAGCCTCTTACCTTTGTGCATGACCGATCCACTCGCCTCTCCTGCGCCTTGGCACTTCTCGCGGGGCCATCCAATCGAATGATGGCTCCAGAGATGGCTCCAGAAAGGCTGGCTTCCTTATTGGACAATATGTTGATGGACTATCTCCGGATGCTACTTGTACTGGCATCAACACAGCGGGAAGCAGTTCGGGCTCGGCCTGACCCGTCGTTGTTCATATAGCTGCTATCCAGGACGGACAACTCGGCTTGTCTGCGCACTGTTTTTCTTTTCCTTCCTGAGGAACTGTCGCAAAGCTTCCTGACGTGAGCCTGACGGCAGGAACAATTCGTACCAAGGCGCTCGGGAGTGGGCGGGAAGAGGCCCGCAAAAGAAGGTGAACAGTCCGCGACAGAACAGCCGGCAGGCAATGCTTGGAACTTTCCGCTCTGTTGCTGTGTCGCAGCCCTTTGGAGCGGCAAGAGGCTTGACCCGCAAGGCGGCTAGGCCTTCATCCGATCAGCCCTGGGCTTGCAGCACTGGATCGGCCAGTCCGCCGGCAGGCCGGTCGGTGGGAATGCCACTGGAATGATCGAGTTCACCCGCCGTCGTAGCCTTGGCCTCGTCGCAGGTGGCCTTCTGGCAGGTCGCCCGGCGCCCACCCTGGCGGCAGCCAGGTCGTTCGTGGCGTTTGGCGACAGCTATACCCACTCCTACCGCCATGGCATTCCCAGTTGGGCCGATCAGATCAGCGCCAGCGGCAACGCAAGGCTGCTGGTCAACCTGGCCTTCTCCGGTGCGACGACGGCAGGCCTCAATGGACCGCGCACCTTCGACGGACAGATCGACAGCTGGGCCGCCAACCACCGTTCAACGGGGCTTCCCGATCGTACCGTCGTCTATTTCGGCTATAACGACATCGCGCCGGACAATCAGGCGCTCAGCCCCGCGATGATCCAGTACCGGCTGTCGATCGACCGGCTGATCTCCTACGGCGTGACGCAGGGCGGCCGGCGCATGATCCTGTGCCTGCTCCACGACTGGAGCCGCAACCCGACGCGCAAGATCCCGGCACGCGCCCGGGTCCTGGCCTGGAACCAGTATGTCGCCCGCCTGGCGGCGACCCGCGCCAACGTCAACCTGTTCGCCAGGCTGGAGGACGTCTACCGGAACAAGGCCGCGTACGGGTTCATCAACGTCACCGACCCCGACAAGGCAAGCTCGGCAACCTCCTACCTCTATGCAGACATCAATCATTTCGGCCGAAAGGGGCAGGCGATCATCGCCAACGAGATCAGGCCGAAGCTGCTGTAGCCCGGTCCACGTCCGGACGTGGCGCACCCATGGCGCGACCGGCAAGACGGATCCAAGTGGTCACGGAAGCATGGGATCAGGTCTTGCATTCACAGGATCGCTGTTCCCGCTCGACCCGACAGGAGTCGGGCCGGCGGGATGGTCGATCGAGCCGTCAGGACTTCTTCAGCATCTCACGGATCGTGGTTGCGAACTCCTCCACGTTCGACGGGTCGATGATCTTCGTCGGGATGATCTGCAGCTTGTTGGCCGGCACGATCGAGCGGTCGCCCTCGATGTAGCGGGCCAGCTGCTTGATCGATTGATAGCCGAACTCGTAGGGCTGCTGCACCACGGTCGCCTCGATGACGCCTTCGGAAATGCCCCTGAGCGTCAACTGGTCTTCATCGAAGCCGACGATCTTGACCGTACCTTCTTTGCCCGCAGCCTTCACGGCGCTGTAGATCTGCGGCGTGTTATAGGCCCACAGTCCCGAGAGCAGCTGGATATCGCTACCGTACTTGGTCAGCGTGTCCTCGGCATTGGCACGTGCCTTGGCCTGGTCACCACCATCCGTGCGAATGTCGACGATCTCCACCTTGCTGCCGGCAATCGCCTCCTTGATGCCACGCACGCGTTCCTGCGCGTTGGCTGCCTCCATGGTGCCGACGAAAAGCATGATTTTGCCGCCGTCCGGCAATGCCTTCATGATCAGCTTGCCGTGCTCGCGGCCGGCATCGACATTGTCGGTGCCGATATACATGATGCGGTTGGACTGAGGTGCGTCGCCGTCGACGGTGAACAGGGCTGCCTTTTCGGCCACCCGGTTCAGGATCTCGGTCGAGTTGTCCGGATTGACCGGGCTGATCGTGGCACCGACGAGGTTCCTGGCGAGCAGGTCTTCGAGGATCCGCTTTTGCGCTGCGGCCGACATCTCGCCCGGCACGAACATCTGCACGTCGTAGTCCGGCAGCTCGGCCGCCGCCTTCTCCAAACCACGCCGTGCAATCACCCAAAAGTCCGCCGGGACGTTCACGACGAAGGCGATCAGCGGCTTCTCTGCGGCAAACGTGGGTCGAGGAAGAAACGAACTCGCCAGCACGGTCGATGCGGCACCGATGACAGCCTGCCGCTTGGAAAGTTTCATTCTGGATGCTCCCTTGATCTTAATACTCGATCGAAGCCGACCACCAAGTGGTAATCAGTGAATCGGTACATGACAAGTGCCTATCTGAGGAAAAACTTCTGACAAAGGGCGCCTTGCAACTGAACTTCTAAGAAGTCGCATAGACTCATTTCATGATTCTGTTTGCACTTTGAAGAAGTCGTAGCCTACGCCGCACTATCGCCGCAGGTAAATCTTGAGGGAGGCAAGGATCAGTGCAGGATGACCAGTCGCTGGGGACGCTTCTGGATGCATCGGATCATGGAAGCACGGGGCTAGGTCTTGCATTCACGTACCTTCAAGCTCCTGGACCCTGCATCGCCGTCAGATCCGCATGGCATGGTGCGAAGTTCTGGCTCCCCCCATTCCGCCCGCCTGGCAGGAGCCACCCCTCCCCCACCCGCCGAGGTCACGGGCCATGGCCCGCCGGCTTCGCCTGGCGTTTCCTCGGCGCGACTTGGCACGTCGCGGCGTACGGCAATGGACGGATTGCCATCGTCCTGGACGAAGAGGACCGCCAGCACTGAGTGGCGAGCATGTGGCGCCCCCATGCCTGGCAGGAATGCAAGACCTGACCTGCACGCCGGAATCCGCCGCCAGCGCCTCCATCACCCCTACTATATACTTCGGCAACCTCCGCATCCCTCGCCTAACCTCCGGTGAACGCGGCGCACCTGTCAGCGGCAGCCCAAGGGTCAGCAAAGCAAACAAGCTTTGGAAGACCCGAAATGTTTAGTGGTACTAAGCCACGGCAGGTGACGGCAGCGGCAATGCGGATCAACAAATTACGAGGGAATCCTGCCGCCACGAGAAGGATGACGGAAGCGGAGGCAGCACATCTTGACCGCCCATTTTTGTTTGTTAGAACAATGTAGATACGAAAGAGATCTCCGTACACGCTCTCGAGCTTGAGCAGCCCTGAGATATGGCAGCGGTAGGGAGCATAACGATTTGACAGGGCTTAGCATGGTTCGCCTCAAATTGTACATAAAAAAAACGTCATTTCAAGGCCATACCGGCGTCGAGGCCTGCCATGATCAAGCCACGGCGATCGATGCTGACAAAGTCGGCCTCATAAAGCCGAAGGTGGGGCTAGGTCTGATCTCTGCCAAAACTAGTCTTGGATGGTGCATCTTCTTTGGCGCAATGACTTGTTTGGCAGCGCCCGGACCCGTCGAGGCAGGTGGTCTTTACATATCCGGTTCGCAACGCCCAGCATGGGCACCGCTGATGCGGGGTTGCAGGCCTGGGCCGACAATGCCTCGACTGCACTTCACAATCCCGCCGGCATGACGCGGCTCAAGAGCAGTTCCGTCCTGATCGGCGCCGGCTTCGGTGCCACGCAAGTGGAGTTCGATGCCGACCGGTCCGTCATTCGCGGCAACAACGGAGGCGATGCCGGAGCCGTGGCTCCCCTCGGCACGATCAGCGGCGTGTGGAAGATCGATGATCGCTGGGCAGCGGGCCTGGACGCCGGCGGCATCACCGGCGCGTCGCTGAATTACGATCGGAACTGGGTCGGCCGCTTCCAGGTCGACGACGTTTCGCTGATGGTCCTGGGTGTCACGCCGTCGGTTGCCTACAAGGTGACGGACTGGCTCTCGCTCGGCGCCGGCGCGACGCTCTGGTACGCGAATCTAGACCAGACGATCAGGCCAAGTCAGGTCGACGGCGATGCCCGGATCAAGATCGACGATGCCGACGATACCGACGCGACCTTCAAGCTCAGCACGCTGTTCAGCTTGAGCGAGCAGACACGCCTGGGCGTCGTTTACAATTCGGAGGCCGAGCTCAAGCTTTCCGGCGATATCACTCTTCGGAGGATCACCGAGCCATTCAACGCCGGGCTGGACTTCGTCTTTCCGCAGTATGTGAAGGCAGGCATCTATCACGATCTGACCGATCGGCTTGCCTTGCTGGCCTCGGTCCGCTGGGAAGACTGGAGCAGCTTCGACGAGATCCCGGTATCGACCGATCGGGGTAGTGCCGCAATCCCGACGAACTGGCACGATACCTACGGTTTTTCTGGGCGCCCACTACAAGGTCACGGACGACCTCCTGCTCCAGGCCGGCTTTGGCTACGACACCAACCCGGTCCGCGCCCAGGATCGGCGTGCCGATCTGCCGGTCGATCGTCAACTCCGCTACTCGCTCGGCGTCCAGTACTCGCTCTCAGAGCAGCTCACGCTGGGCGGCTCGATCGTCTATGCGGATCTTGGCGACGCCGACATCGATGCGCGGCTGTTCAGTGGAAGTTACGACAAGAACCAGGCAATATTCATGGCAGTCAATCTCGGATGGAGGTTCTAGCCGGGTGTATGCGAACCAAGACGCCGGGACCGGACCCGCGCAGTTAGACTGGGCCAAATGAACCTCGAACTTGGCTCATCATCATCTGGCTATGTCACTTGAAGTGGACGAGGTGGCTGAATTTTCTTCTTGCTCGGGATTTTGATTGTCGGCGGCAGTATTGTGCCGCGTCCGGTCGATAGGCTTCTGGGCGAGCAAGAACATAGCGGCACGCGACGGAAGTGAACGACCTGAACTTGGAACGGGCGCTTGAGCCTTTTCTACAGCAATAACTTTGTAACAACCTTGATATGTGGGAGAGATCGCGATGGCAACTCGACGCGAGTTCGTGGAGACCGTTCCGCTTGCCGGCGCTGCCCTTGCGGTGGCCAGCAGCTTCATCGTCGAGGGCGGTTCCGCTCGTGCCCAGCAGGCGCCGCTGGCCGGGCACTTCCACCCGAAGGGCAAGGCGCCTTCGCAACACACCGTCGATGTACTGAGGAAGGCGAGGAACGGGCTGCCTTTCGAGGACACCCGTGATCTCGACGAGCAGAAGAAGGGCCTGATCGCGCCGATGGAGGAGATGACGATCATGGCCGACGCCGGCCATGTCGCCTGGGACATGGAACGTTTCCAGTTCCTCGATCAGCAGGACGAATTTGACAGCATCCATCCATCGCTGCTTCGCCAGTCCCGCCTCAACAACAACTATGGGCTCTATGAGGTGGTCCCCGGCATCTATCAGGTGCGCGGGTTCGATCTCTCAAACATCACCTTTGTCCGCGGCAAGACCGGCTGGATCGTCTTTGACCCGCTTGTGTCGGCCGAGCCGGTGCGTGCTGCCTGGAAGCTGTTCCAGGACCATGTCGGAGAAGGCCTCCCGGTCACGGCAGTGATTTATTCGCACACTCATGGTGACCACTGGGGAGGCGCGCGCGGGCTGATCGATGAGGCGGACGTGCGCTCCGGCAAGGTCGCGCTGATCGCGCCGTTCGACTTCATGGAGTTCACCGTCTCCGAGAACGTCTACGCCGGCAACGCCATGAATCGGCGGCTGTTCTACCAGTATGGTCTTTTGCTGCCGGCTGCGCCGCATGGCTATGTCGGCCAGGGGCTGGGCCAGGCAGTATCGGCCGGCGCCACGGGGCTGATCGCCCCGAACCGCTTCGTGACCGAGGCGATCGAGGAGTTCGAGGTCGACGGCGTGAACATGATCTTCCAGAACACGCCCAATACCGAGGCGCCGCGGGAGATGAACACTTATCTGCCCGACCTCAAGGCGCTCTGGATGGCGGAGAACGTCAACGCCACCCTGCACAACATCTATACCCTGCGCGGCACCCTTGTTCGCGATCCGCTCGCCTGGTCCAAGTATATCGGCGAGGCGCTCTACCGGTTCGGGCTGGAGGCGGAGGTGCTGTTCGGATCGCACCACTGGCCACGCTGGGGTAACGAGCGGGTGCAGGAGGTGCTGCGCGGCCAGCGCGACATCTACGCCAACATGAACAATCAGGTGCTGCATCTCGCCAACCAGGGCGTGACGATCAACGAGGTGCACAACGTCTACGAGGTTCCAAAGGCACTGCAGGAGAAGTGGTACTGCCGCGGCTATCATGGCTCGCCGCAGCACAACGCCCGCGGCGTAATCCAGCGCTATCTGGGTTTCTGGGACTGCAACCCGGCCACGTTGATCCCGCTGTCGCCCGGCGATTCCGCGCCGCTCTATGTCGAGATGATGGGCGGCAGCGCGAAGATCCTCGCGCGCGGCCGCGAGTTGCACGACAAGGGCGAGTATCTCCTGGCCACCGAGATCGTGAACAAGCTCGTTCAGGCCGAGCCGGACAATGCGGAGGCCAAGGATCTCCTCGCCGACATCTTTGAGCAGATCGGCTATCAGCAAGAGAACCCCGGCTTGCGCAACAGCTTTCTGAACGGGGCCTACGAGCTGCGCACGGGGATCTCGCAGGGCGAGACGGCGAGCACCTCGAGCCCGGACATTATCCGCGCGATGACGACCGAGCTGTTCCTGAACTTCGTCGGGATCCGCATGGACAGCCGCAAGGCGGAGGGGCTGCGCTTCACCATGAACCTGGTGACGCCGGACAACGGCGAGCAGTTCATCGTCGAGCTGGAGAACGCCACCTTGACCAACATCAAGGGATTTCAGGCCAAGGCGCCGGACCTCACGCTAACCATCAATCGGTCCGATCTCGAGCAGACGATGATGGGCGCCAAGACGCTGGAGGCGCAGATCGCGGATGGAACGGCCAAGGTCGAGGGCAATGCCGCCATGCTGACCGCGCTTGCCGCCACCATCGTCAACTTCGACCCGCGATTTGAGATCATGCCGGGGACTCATGGCGTCGCCGGGGCTGTCGCGCAGGTCGATCCGTACCAGGCCGTTCCGGAGAAAACGATCGCGGAATAGCACCGGTCAACGGCATTGGCCGCCATGCCTTGAGCCTCCGCGACCGGTCGATGATCATTGCATCTGGAAGCACCGTAGAGCACCCATCGTGGGATTGCGGTGCCTTTCCCCGACAGCAGTACTGCTGTCTTTTCGGCGGCTACTTCATTTGCAAGAAGGATCTCCCGCACACGTGACGATGACGATGGTCAGTACAGGCGTGACCGGGACGACTTGCCAACCAGTCGGGCTCTGCTGGCCAGAGCACGGGGGATGCAGCGCCAAAAAGCCGGGCGGAGGCTGACAGCGTGCGCAGGTGGCTGAAGCGTGGGCACGGTGCCAACCTACGGCACGACCAGCGCAAACTGTGCCTGCGCAGCCTGCCTCCGGGTCTGTCCGAGGCTGAACGCTTCTTCTACCGAACGACGTCGACGCAGTTCTGCGGCGGTGCGTCGGACCTGCTCCGCCAAAGTGTTGTCCAGCTCGGCTACGAGCATGCAAGGCATTCTGCTCAGGATGGGCCAAAGATGTCGGTTCGGCACTTCCTGCTATGGGCAACCTTGTTGCTGCCTTGCGTGCTGGGCGGTTGCGAGAGCGTAGCTCGCGGCATTGCCCAGGGAGTGATGGGGGCCATGAAGGAGCCGGGCGAGGATACCAGGCTCTGCGATGTCGAGGGCAAGCCGTTCGGTGGGGTTCTGCCCTATCTCGTCAAGCAGGACGGCCTGCCGCCCATCGGGGAAGCGGTCGGAGAGCGTCCGGAAGCCAAGATCATCTATGTGCACGGGATCGGGACGCATGAGCCAGGGCATGGAACCGCCTTGATGCTCAACCTCGCCAATGCGCTGGACCTCGATGTGCGCTCGCCAAGGCCCAAGCGGATCGTGATCGCTTCGCCGGCATTCTCCGACAAGCCTCTCGGCGAGCTGAGGATCACGCGCCTGACCAACGCCGAGCGGCAGCGCGATCTGCTCTTCTACGAGCTAACCTGGTCGCCGATCACGCAATCGGAGAAGGACATTCTCGCCTTCGACAAGGACCCGCTCTACCAGATGCGGCGCACCTCCTTGAACCAGGCGCTGCGGAGGATCATCAACGACATCGCTCCCGACCCGCTCGCTTATCAGGGCGACAAGCGCGAGCCGATCCTGACCTCGATCAGCCAGAGCATGTGCTGGGCCCTGTCCACCAGCTGGAGCGACCTGCCCCTGGAAACCGCCGGCAAGTCGTGTGGCCCGGACATGCCGGGCTTCGGCAGCAGGTTGGCCATCGACGACTTCGTGATGATCAGCCACAGCCTAGGCAGTCGGGCCACCATCGATGCCATGCAGCGGCTGGCCAACCTGGACCTCCAGCACGACCCCCGCACCATCGCGGTCGCCAGGGACTTCAAGACGCGCAAGCTCCAGATCTTCATGCTGTCCAACCAGCTGCCGCTCCTGGAGTCCGGACGGGAGCCGCAAACGGTGCTGGGAGCCGCCGATCAGTATTGCCCTGACGGTGCGTCGAAAGCGTCGCAGCGGTTCTTCGCACAGACGGAGCTGATCGCCTTCAGCGATCCGAACGACCTGATGAGCTACCCGGTGCCGGACCTGTTCGCGGAGCGCTACATCGACTCCCGGCTCTGCCCGGCGATGACCAGCGTGACGATCAACATCGCGAGAGTCAGTTCCTTGCTCGGCCTTGGCGAGGCGGCAAACCCGCTCAAGGCGCATAGCGCCTACGATGTCGACGAGCGGGTGGGCGCGCTGATCGCGCGTGGTGCGGGCAATCCTGACGTCGCCCCGATCGTCGCTGACCGGTGCACCTTCCGGCCGACGGCCGACGACCTGATGCAATAGGGCATGGCGGGAGGCGTGCCCCTCCAGATTGCCGGCCTCGACCACGACGGGAGCACGTGCTCCTGAGCGAACGTCCCTGCTCTGTGCCGAGAGGCGGGCAGAAGGGTGAACAGGAAGAAGGATCGCCTTGACGGGATGTTGCCCATCAATTTTCCAGCACCTCTCCCCTCCTCGGCTGCGCCCCTACGACGAACGGCCACGCCGGGCAGGTCGCCGTCGCGACGATCTCGCTCAGGCCGAACCCGTCGGCGGCGGTCGGTCCCTCGGCATGAACCGGCGGGATGATGTTGCAGGTGATCAGGTTCCGGTCCTGCGAGAGCGGGATCACCGGCTGGATGCTCAGGGTCGAGCGTACCGCGTCCTCCGGACCGATCCCGACGTTGAGATTCGCCTGGAACGGCACGCCGATCAGGGCAGCCAGCTGCCTGGCCAGATCCTCGTCAGCAGTGCGGGCGCTGACCGTCATGGTCGCTGCTGCGACGGTCCCTGCAACGCCGGGCGCGGGCAGAAGGCGCAGGCAGCAACCCCTCCTTGGGCATGTCATGCGCGGAGCACATGATCCTCCCATCCGGACTCGAGGCTCTCGTTCAGCTTGCCAGCGTACGATGGGTTCAGAAGCCGTAGACCACGAGCAGCGCCATCGACGGCTGCAGCTCTTCCTCGACGATCGGGCTGTCGGCTGCGTCACCGAGCAGGTAGCCCAGGCCGACCTGGCTGATGAGCGTCCAGCGTCCGGTGAAGCGCCACGCGACGGCCAGGTCCAGGTCGATGCGCTTGAAGCCGGCATCCGCGTCGTAGGTGGCAAGGCCGGAGCGGGCCGACTGGCTCGGGGTGACGCTGAAGTAACTGTCCATGTAGCGGCCATCTGCCCAGGTGGAGGATGCACCCAGGGTCATCGTGGCCGTGTCCGACAGCCTGTGCGACGCAGCGGCGCCGAACGTGCCGGTGAGACCGTCGCTGCCGCCCAGCGTGCGGGTCAAGGAGGCATAGAGTTCACCGGGGCCGGCCTCGTAGCTGGCCTTGATGGTGAGATCGATACCCCAGTCGACATCGCCCAGGCCCTCCAGGTGATCGGCATCGTCCTCGTCACGGCCGGAATCGTAGCCAGCCGTGAGGTCCAGGCTGAACGATTCCGCATCGTAGGCGCGCAACGTGGCGCCCCTCGTGTCGATCGTCAGGATGCCGAAGGTCGCGGAGATGTAGGGGACCGGGGAAAGCTCGAATTCGTTAGAGCCTTCATAGGCCGGCGCAAGAAGCGCACCACCGCCTGCCACGAGCCTCCAGTCACTCAGCGGCTGCCGGACGGTGTCGTACCAACGCACCACGCCTTCCTGCGCTCGCGCGGACGATGCCAATGCGAGGATCGTTCCAGCCACCAGCAGGAGTGGCAGGGGCTGCGGGGTCAGCTTGCGGAGCAACGGGTTCCGATCGATCAAGAGAGGCGCTCCGATTGTTATTCTCGTTGCGGAAAGCCGCGATACCCCCATCCAGGGCGGAACATCCGGGCCACCCCTCAATCTTCGAGAAGCTTTTCCGCACCGTCCAGATCACGAAATGCGAGCTGCCTCGTATCCAGTGGAACGCCGATCCGGCTGGCCGGGCATGGATGAGGACACTTCCCTGCACACGCAGGCCGACCGACCGCATTCATGGTAACGGCTCTGCCGTCAGATCCGCATGGCACAGCGCCATGGCGCGCGAAGGTCTTGCTTCCCCCATTCCGCCCGCATGGCCGGAGCCATCTCTCACCCACCGCCGAGGTCACGGCCCATGGCCCGCCGGCTTCGCCTGGCGTTTCCTCAGCGCCTTTCGGCACGTCACGGCGTGCGGCCATGGACGGGTTGCCATCGTCCTGGGCGACGAGGTCCACCAGCACGGAGTGGCGAGCGTGCTTCGGCATGGCTGGCGCCTCCATGCCTGGCGGGAATGCAAGACCTGATCCCATGCTGTTTGCTCCCACGGTGTGGCGGTACAGTTAGCCACCATGCTGCGAGGGATGCGCTATGGGCCAGGTTCTTCATGGAAGCGCCACCACCGACCAGCGATGCGCGAATGGGTCCGAAGGAGGCCCGCTCGACGGTCCTGGCGCCAGAGGAGGAAGCGATCATCGTCGCCTTCCGCCGGCATACACTGCTGCCGCTGGACGACTGTCTTTATGGCTTGCAGCCGACCATCCCGCACCTGACCCGCTCATCCTTGCATCGCTGTCTGGAGCGGCCTGTCAGCTCTGCTGACATCTCTCCGAGGGATCGTGCAAAGCCCGATGGCATCAGCCGCCTGCGGGAGATCGAGGGCGACAAACCTGCAAAGAAGTGCTTTGCCAACTACCCGCTCGGCTACTTCCACATCGATCTGGCTGAGGTCAGTACTGAAGAAGGCAAGCTGCGCCTGTTCGTGGCGACCAGCCGCCAGAAGGCGGCTGGTCGAGAGTGCGGGCAAGATGGAAGCCGCACAGTTCCTGCGCGACCTGATCCTGACCGTACCCTACCGCATCCATACTGTGCTGACCGACAACGGCGTCCAGCTCACGCCGCGCAAACAGGACATCTGGGACGTCCAGCACATCTTCGATGTGCGTGTGCGACGAGCACGCCATCGACCACCGCCTTCCCCTAGGTGAACAACCCCCTCCGCAGGCTCCTGCCTGTGGTTCTTGCAGGAAACGGATTGATGGTCTGCTGACCATCGATGGACCAACGGCTAGGCCCTGCGGATGAAACGCACGATCAAGGACGTGACGGTCAAGCGCTACCACTACGACAGCCACGAGCAACTCCAAGCCCACCTGCATTTGTTCGTCGATGCCTACAACCTCGCCCGCCGGCTCAAGACCCTGCACGGCCTCACATCCTGCGAGTTCATCTGCCAGACCTGGGCCAAAGAGCCCGATCGGTTCAGGCTCGACCCGTCACACCACATCCCAGGACCATACACCTAATGGTGCCGAAGAGCTTCAAGGACCTGGTCGCGCAGCGGAGTGATCGTGATGTTCATCCATTCATGTGATCAAGCGGCTGCTGACGCCCCCAATGATCAACGAGTGCAACTTGCACCCCCGGAGAACCTGGCGGATGCCCCGCTGTTCAAGTCGGCCAATCCGCAAGCCGCTGCTGCCTACGGTGAACTCTCTCTCGAGACAGTCTCGCCATGGGTGTTCTTGCTGATTGTCATGACAGGGTGGCGGCTTCGGAACGGAACTCTCCTGCCGTCAAGGCTTTGCAGGTTATCTGGGTCAGGAACGTGGATGTTTGCACAAGGCGGCGCTTCCAGGCTCCCTGTTAAGCCGCGGCTGGCGACGGAGCATCCAGAGAGGCCGCATGTTCAAACGATTCATTATCAACCCTCCCGTCTTTTTCGGTTCAGTCGTCGTGATTGGCGCCTTCCTCGCTGTGGGCGTTGTTGTCCCGGATCGCGCTAGCCAGGTCTTCCGTGACTTGCAGGCTGGCATCCTCAACAGCTTCGGCTGGCTTTATCTTCTATCGGTGGGCATTTTCCTCGCGGTGATGCTGTTGCTGTGCCTGGGTGGAGCCGGGCGCCTGAAGCTGGGGCCGGACGAATCGACGCCCGATTTCAGGTTCACCTCCTGGATCGCCATGCTGTTTGCCGCCGGCATGGGCATCGGCCTCATGTTCTATGCGGTGGGCGAGCCGATGACCCACTTCATGGAGCCGCCAACGGCCGAACCGCGCTCCGTCGCGGCAATGCGCGAGGCCATGGCCGTCACCTTCTTCCACTGGGGCATCCATGCCTGGGCCATTTATGCCGTGGTCGGGCTGTCGCTGGGATATTTCGGCTATCGCTACAACCTGCCGCTGACCATCCGCTCCGGCCTCTACCCGCTCCTCAAGGAGCGCATCAACGGCCCCATCGGCCACGCCGTCGACATCTTCGCCATTGTCGGCACCATGTTCGGCATCGCCACCTCGCTCGGGTTGGGCGTCTCCCAGATCAATGCCGGCCTTCACTATCTGCTGGGCATCCCCATCGGCATCGGGATCCAGCTATCCCTGATCGCGATCATCACCGCCCTTGCCACCGTCTCGGTCGTCACCGGCCTCGACAAGGGCGTGCGCATCCTCTCCGAGGTGAACCTGGTCGTGGCCGTCTTGCTGATGGTCTTCGTCCTGCTGTTGGGTCCGACGGCGCACCTTCTTCGCGACTTCGTGCAGAACCTGGGCCTCTATCTCGACACGCTCTTGCTGCGCACCTTCAACATCTATGCCTACGAACCGACGCCCTGGATCGATTCCTGGACGCTCTTCTATTGGGCCTGGTGGATTTCGTGGTCGCCCTTCGTCGGCATGTTCATCGCCCGCATCTCGCGGGGACGCACGGTGCGTGAATTCATTGCCGCCGTGCTGTTCATCCCCGCCGGCTTCACCTTTTTCTGGATGACCGTGTTCGGCAACACCGCGATCTTCGTCGACACCGGCCCGGCAGCCGGCGCGCTCGGCGCCGCGATCGCCGACGACGTGTCCGTCGGCCTGTTCGTCTTCTTCCAGTATCTGCCGCTCTCATACGTCACCTCCACCCTGGCCGTGCTGCTGGTGGGGATCTTCTTCATCACGTCGGCGGATTCCGGCTCGCTGGTCGTCGATTCGATCGCGGCAGGCGGCGAAACCCAGACCACGACCGGCCAGCGCGTCTTCTGGTGTGTTCTGGAAGGCGTGGTGGCGGCCAGTCTCCTGCTGGCGGGCGGTCTCGGCGCCCTGCAATCGGCGACCGTGGCCAGCGCCCTGCCCTTCGCCTTGATCATGCTGGCCCTCGTCTGGTCGCTGCTGGCCGGCATGCGGGCGGATCTGGCCCAGCAGCAGGCTCATGCCGTTGGCCCGCTTGCCGTTCCCTCCCAGCCTGCCGCCGGCCAGACCTGGCAGCGCCGCCTTGCCCTCATCCTTCATGCTCCGACCAAGGCCGACGTCGACAAGTTCATCATGACGCAAGCGCGCCCGGCGCTCGATCAGGTCGCGAGCGAGCTGTCCTCGCGTGGCCGCCTCTCCCATGTGGCCGAGGAAGAAGGCGGTGCCATCGCGCTGCGCTCGCCGGCGACAGGTGTCCGCGACTTCGTCTACGGTGTCAGCTGCAGTGTCCAGCCCGTGGCGGTCTTCGCCCCCGTCGTCGCGGGAAAGCCCGAATACCACTACGAGGCCCGCACCTATTTTTCCAGCGGCGGCCGCGGCTACGACATCATGGGCATGAGCTGCGACCAGATCATCGCCGACATCCTCGTTCAGTTCGAGCGCTATCTCGTGCTCGTCCATTCCCCGGCGACGCGCCTCGTTCACGGCGCTCCGGAGCACGAGCGCGATGCCGTCCCCTGATGATGGACGCATTGCCCACCATCCCCGAGGTGCCGACGCCAAGGACGCCGCGCGAAGCGGCAGCAAAGGGATCTGAAGAGGCTGGAAGCCGCCCGTCACAGCCGAAGAAGAAGCATGCATGTGGGACTGGATAGCAGCCAATCACCAGATGATCAGCACAGCGACGAATGTCGCGATGCTGTTCGTCTGGATCGCCTATCTGCAGGTGTTCGTCAGCAGCTTTCGCCGGCAGAAGAGGTCGAAGATCCTGATCAACCGCGGTGCCGGATCGGGGCTGGAGGCCAGGTGCCTGATCAGCAACATGAGTGCCGAGGCGATCTACATCGAAAGCCTCATCGCCAGCGTCGAGACAAAAGAAGGGCGCT
This sequence comes from Geminicoccus sp., assembly GCF_036263595.1. Classification (NCBI taxonomy): domain Bacteria; kingdom Pseudomonadati; phylum Pseudomonadota; class Alphaproteobacteria; order Geminicoccales; family Geminicoccaceae; genus Geminicoccus; species Geminicoccus sp. The sequence continues at coordinate 14,900 of NZ_DATAGQ010000188.1, forward strand.
GGAGCTGGCCGGTGACGGACATGCAGGAAGGCCGCTCGGACCTGAAGCTGGCAACCCGGCAAGGACCGGTGCAGGCGGGCCAGTTCATCGACATCGGATCGTTTCGTAGCTTGGTTGAGCCTGTGCTTCAGAAGCATGCGGAACGGCGGGACGGCGTCGCGCCGGGTGATGTCGACGATCTGATCGCCTTCGAGATCAAGGTGATCGCGGTTCACGGTTCCGAGGATCTGCTTGCCGGGGCGATCCGCCGGTTCGACGTCAGGAGGGGAGAGAGCCAGCTGCTCCTGAGCGGGACGATGGTCGGCACGCGGCAGATCCGGTCCCGGATCGAGCGAAGAAAGCTCGATGATGATGTCAGGACGGATCTGTGATGCCGTTCCCCGCATCGATGCGGCGTGCGGTCATGCACAGGCTGCCGTTGTCCTGAAGGAGGTCCCGCTAGCACTAGGTGGCAACCGTGCTGCAGCATGGCTGGTGCCTCCATGCCTAGTAGGAGCGCGAGACCTGACTCCGAGTTCTGCATGCTTCTTCGGAATATGGGTCGACGAAACCGGCGACGACTACGATAAGTATGATGCGATGGCCGCGATCGGTGGCGCAGTGATCGACTGCTACGACGATGGCATGCGCACGCAGGAGGTTGCCGCCGCCTTGGGTCGGCTGGTGAAGCATGGCGGGTTGAAGGAAGGAACAGCGCGGGCACGCACCAAGCGCTCGATATGACAGATCCCTTGGTGCGTGCCACGTGCGCCCGCGCGACCTATGACCTCGTGTGCCGTCACCTGAACAGCCCTAGAGCCCGTTAGTCCTTGATCCAGTCGAGGGTAGCAGCGAGGCACAGGACGCCCATGAAGGAACTGGCTTTCTTCTCGTAGCGGGTGGCGACTGCACGCCATTCCTTGAGCCTGGCCCAGAGGCGCTCGACGCGGTTGCGGTTGTGGTAGATCCAGGACGGGCAGGCGACCGGTGCCTCATGCCGTTGCGGCGGGATCGCCGGGCGGCTGCCCAGGTTCCAGATGTGCTCGCGGAAGGCATGGCTGGTGTAGCCGCGATCGGCCACCACCCAGCGTGGCACCCTTGGCAGACGATTGAGTAGGCTGATCGCCTGCGGCAGTTCATGCGCCTGGCCCGGTGCCAAGCTGAAGGCGAGGGACTGTCTGAAATTTCGTGCGTTGGCGGGCATGATGAGGGCGAAGGAGGCCCGACATGCCAAGACGCAAAGAGCCGAAGATCCCGGATCCGATCCTGGACCAGCTGCTGGCTGGGGCCGATCCAAAGACAGCGTTTGATCCCAACGTCTGCTCGACGAGCTGAAGAAGGCGCTGGCTGAGCGGGCGCTGAATGCCGAGATGGACCACCACCTGGCGTCGGAGGAGGGGGACAATCGCCGCAACGGCTATGGCCGCAAGACGGTGGTGACCGACACCGGCAAACTGGACCTGGAGGTACCACGGGACCGCCAAGCGAGCTTCGACCCGCAGCTGATCGCCAAGTACCAGCGGCGCTTCCCGGGCTTCGACGACAAGATCGTCTCGATGTAC
>NZ_DATAGQ010000189.1:0-4183 GCF_036263595.1 Geminicoccus sp.
CTGCCAAAGGCCGCCGGCAGCAGCGCTTCCACCAGGCTCACCTGACCCACCGCCTTGCGCACCATCGGACGCCCCCATCCTGCTTCACCAGGATCGAATCACAGCAGCACGGCCAAGGCCAGGGTTTCGCGGCAGTCTCCAATGGCGGCAGCGAGCGCCGAGACTGGCAGCTGAACTCTGATATCCTGGTGTGATCTAATCAGTTGGGAAAGGGAACGCTGGTGATCCAGCTAGGTTTCGATCTGGCTGACCAGCACCAGGATGTGCCTGACTCGTGATCCACGTCGGGATGATCATTCTGCGCTGCTGGGCGATGTGACCAACAGTGGAAAGCTAGACCAGATGAACAACATATTTTGGCTGATCGGCGTCATCGTAGTCGTTCTCTTGATCCTGAGTTTCTTGGGTCTCCGCTGAAGGTTAGCATCTGATCGAATTAAAACAGACTAGCTTGCGTTTTCATATCGCCACGTCCTGTGTGCATGCTCAGGGCGTGGCGATGGTGAACTGATGCCGTTCCTGGGTGCAGCACGGTCACAAGTGCGGCTGCGGATGTCTCCGATGATGAAGCCGTTCTGGGCGATGCAACCAGACTGGATGCTTGACGGAATGGTTGATATCAACATAATAGGCGCATGACCGACTGCTCGGACATCCCGTTCTCCACCACGCATCACGTACGCGATCATTGCCTGTGCCTGCATGCCCAGCGTGCTGCCAGGGCGCTGGCACGGCGCTTCGACGAGGCGCTGCGGCCAAGCGGGCTGAACAACGGGCAGTTCTCGCTCCTGATGTCGCTGAATCGGCCCGAGCCGGCAACGATGGGTTCGGTTGCCAGGCTGCTGGCCATGGATCGGACGACGCTGACGGCAGCCCTCAAGCCGCTGGAGCGGCGGGGGCTCGTGGCGATCCGGAGCGACCCCGGCGACCGTCGAAGCCGGCTGCTGGAACTGACCGCCTTGGGCCGGGAGCATCTCCTGAAGGCGCTGCCCATCTGGGAGGTTACCCATAAGGCAGTCGAGCAGGGTTTGGCGGCGGACCATGCCGAGCGGTTGCGGCAGGACCTGCGGACCCTGGCCTGACGCTGCCATTCAGCCTTTCCCATCACGAACCAGATCAGCGGAGTGACCGATGGCCACCAATATCTTCGTGAACCTGCCGGTGAAGGATCTCGACAAGTCGATCGCCTACTTCCGCAAGCTCGGCTTCGACTTCAACCCGAAGTTCACCGACGCCACGGCAACCTGCATGATCGTGGCGGACGGCATCTATGTGATGCTGCTGACCGAGGCGAAGTTCAGGGAGTTCACGCCCAAGCAGATCTGCGACACGCGGACGAGCACCGAGATGCTGCTCGCCCTGTCGCTGGACAGCCGCGCAGAGGTCGACGCGCTGGCGGAGGCGGCGGTGGCCGCCGGCGGGACGACCTATAGCGACCCCAAGGACTACGGGTTCATGTACCAGCGGGCTTTCCAGGACCTGGATGGGCATAGCTGGGAGCTATTCCATATGGACCCGAGCTTTACCCAGGGGTGAGGCGCATCACCCTCAGGCAGGCTTGGCGACGGTGGGGGCACGGCGCCCCCGCCGCATCGTGGAGAGCCGCTCCAGGTAGAGCCAGACCACGGGCGTGATGTAGAGCGTGACCAGCTGCGACACGGCAAGGCCGCCCACCACGGCCACGCCCAGCGGCTGGCGCAGCTCGGCACCAGCGCCCAGCCCCAGCGCGATGGGCAGAGCGCCGAAGATCGCGGCGAAGGTGGTCATCATGATTGGGCGGAAGCGGCGCAGGCAGGCTTCCCGCACGGCCGCCACCGGCTCCGCGCCCTCGCGCCGCTCGTCGAGCGCCACGTCGACGATCATGATGGCGTTCTTCTTCACGATGCCGATCAGCATCACGATGCCGATCACCGCGATCACCGACAGGTCCATCTCCAGCCAGCCCAGCGCCCAGATGGCGCCGATGCCGGCCGACGGCAGGCCGGCCAGGATAGTGATCGGGTGGACGAAGCTCTCGTAGAGAATGCCCAGCACGATGTAGATCGTGAGGATGGCGGCGAGCAGCAGGATTGGCTGGTTGGCAAGGCCCTCCTGGAAGGCCTGGGCCGTGCCGGAAAAGCCCGTCGTGACGCTGTTGGCGATGCCGGTTTCCTGGGTGGCCTGCTCGATGGCGGCCACGGCATCGCTCAGCGCATTGCCGGGTGCCAGGTTGAACGAAATGGTGGCAGAGGGCTGCTGCGACTGCCGGTTGACCGTGAGCGGTCCGGCTTCACGGGTCACCCGGGTGACGGCGGACAAGGGCACGCTGCTGCCATCGTTCGCCTTCACGAACACGCGGCCGAGGATGGACGGGTCGTCCTGTTCCTCGCGACGCGATTCGACGATGATCGCGTAGTCGTCAGTGGCGGTGTAGATCGTGCCGACCTGCCGCGTGCCGAAGGCATCGTAGAGGGCGGAGCGGATCTGGTCGGAACGTACACCGATCGCCGCTGCGCGGTCCTCGTCCACCTGGATCTTGAGCTGCGGGTTGGTGATCTGCAGGTCGCTGGAGACGTCCTGGATCTGGGGAAGCTTCGACATCGCCGCCAGCAGGTCCGGCACGGCAGCGAGTAACGTGTCGAGGTCCGCTGTCTGCAACGTGTACTGGTACTGGCTGTTCGACTGGCGGCCGCCGATATTGATGTTCTGCACGGGATTGAAGAAGGTCTTGAGCCCGGGCACCTCCGCTGCTGCCCGGCGCAGGCGTGCTGCCACCTCCTGGACGTTCTCGGTGCGTCCTTCGTCGCGGCTCTTCAGCGCCACGAACATGCGGCCATTGTTGAGCTGGTCGCCGCCGATGCTGGAGTTGAAATAGGCCACGGCCGGGTCGGCGCGGACGATCTCTGCGACGCGGCGCTGGTTGACCGCCATGGCGTCGAAGCCGATGTCCGAGCGCGCCTCGGTCCGGACGAACATGAAGCCCGTGTCCTCGACCGGGAAGAAGCCCTTCGGCACCACGATGTAGAGGTGGATCGCATAGACCAGGGTGGCGAAGGTCACCAACAGGGTCATGAACTGGTGGCGGAGCACGAAGTCCAGGCTGATCCGGTAGAGCGTCGCCATCCCGTCGACCACGAAGTCGGCAGCACGGCTGAACAGGTTGGGGCGGCGCTCGTGCTGGTGCGGCTTGAGGAAGCGGGAGCAGAGCATCGGCGTCAGCGTGAGCGACACGAAGCCGGAGATCAGGATCGCCACGGAGATCGTGACCGCGAATTCGCGGAAGACCCGGCCGACCACGCCGCCCATGAACAGGACGGGGATGAACACAGCGACCAGCGAGATCGTCATCGAAACGATGGTAAAGCCGATCTCCGCCGAGCCCTTCAGCGCCGCCTGGAACACCCCCATGCCCTTCTCGACATGGCGGACGATGTTCTCCAGTACGACGATCGCATCGTCCACCACGAAGCCCACGCACAAGGTCAGGGCCAGCAGCGTCATGTTGTTGATGGAGAATCCCAGCAACGACATCACCGCGAAGGTGCCGATGATGGAGACAGGCAGCGTCAGGGCCGGGATGATCGTGGCGCGCAGGTCCTTGAGGAACACGAAGATCACCGCGACGACCAGGCCCATCGCGATCATGAGATGACCCGTCACGTCGTCGATTGCGTCGCGGATCGACTGGGAGCGGTCGTTGGTGATCTGGATGGAGACCGAGGGAGGAATCTGCGCCTGCAGCGACGGGATGATCTCCCGGATCCGGTCGACCACCGCGACCGTGTTGGCGTCGGGCTGGCGCTGGACGGCCAGGACGATGGCGCGGGTATCCAGGAACCAGCCGGCCCCGCGCTCGTTCTCCACGCCGTCGCGTACCGTCGCGATCTGGTCCAGCCGGACGGCTTGGCCGTTGCGCCATGCTACGACGAGCGGGCGATACTCGGCGGCGTTCGACGGAGGCGCCTGCGGGTCGATGGTGAGCGTGCGCTCCGAGCCGGCAAGCGTGCCTACCGGCGTGGTCGAGGCGGCCGAGGCGATGGCGCTGCGCACATCGCTCGTGGTGAGGCCGCGGGCCGCCGCCTGGACCGGATCGATCTCGACGCGCACGGCGTACTTCTGGGTTCCCCAGACCAGGACCTGCGCCACGCCCTCGATCTGCGAGATCTGGTCGGCGAGCAGGCTTTCCGCGTAGTCGTTGACCCTG